>NZ_JBHUZM010000055.1:0-45900 GCF_042667665.1 Streptomyces sp. NPDC057307
ACGCACCGGTGCAAGGGCCGCTCACCCCGCCGGAGGCACGCTGCCTCCTGCTGCTGGGAACGGTGGTCGTGCTCTGGTGCAGCGAACCGCTGCACAGTGGGCGGTGGTCCTCACCCGGGATCTGCCGTCCGCGATCGATCTGCGGACCGCCCCCGGCACCGGGGCCTCCGGCGGTCTCGGTGCCGGACTGGCCGCGCTGGGGGCGCGGCTCCTGCCCCGCTTCGAGGTCCTGCTCGACCGGCTCGACCTGGACGCCAGGCTGGCCCGTGCCGATCTGGTGATCACCGCCGAGGGGGCGCTCGACCACCAGACCGTACGCGGCAAGATCCCCGCCGAAGTCGCGAGCCGGGCCCACGCGGCCGGAGTGCCGGTGTTCGTGCTCGCGGGCACCATCGGGCCGGGCGCGCATCTGGTGCGGGCGATCGGCGTCGACGCGTACAGCGCGATTCTGCCCGAAGCGATCGAGGGGAGCCGCGAGATCCTGGCCGATGCCACGGAACGCGCCCTGCGAATCCTGGAGTTGGGCACCCGGCCGGCAGTCCGGGCGGCCTGACAGGCCGGTCCGGCAGGCTTCCCGACGGCCGCCGAATCACGGGCGTATGGCGGTGAGACGAAGTCACCGTTGCGAAGTGGGTCCGGGCGGCCGTCGGCCGTTGACCCGCGGTCGGGGCGTGGCTAGCTTCGCTCGCATGCGGATCTCCCCGCGCTTCACCCGGCGGCGCGCCGTCGACCTGATGCGTGTCGCCACAGCCCTGTGTAGCTGACCCGGGGCGTGTCTTCGAAGCAGCGCCGTCCCCCTCCGGCCGCGGGACAGGCGGCACTTCGACGACAGCCCCCTCCACGGCACGTCCACGGCATGCCTCGGCCGTCCGCACATCGACCGCCGTCGGGGGCGGATGTCCTTCGTGTGCGGATGCGCCCGTCCTCACCAGCTCTCGTCCGGTCAGACCATGAAGGAGTACTCATGCACCAGCTCAGCACTCGCCCTACTGCCCATGCCACCCGAACCGCCCTGGTGGCACTGGGCTCGGCCGCCCTGCTGGCCGTCTCCGCCGCCGTCCCACCCGCCGCGGCCACGGCGCGGGAACAGCCGGCGCAGCCGTCCGTGACACTCGACTGGTACGACACGACGGCCGAGACCATCGCGGCAGGCGGTGCGGCCACCCAGGTGACCAACAACCGCACCTGGGCCATCAGTTGGCTCGCGGCGGCGCGAGCCACCGGCAATGTGCCGGCGGGCCTCGACCGGGACGACTTCCAGGACGCCGCACTCGCGTCCGCCGTGCACGACTCCCTTGTCGCCCTGGTTCCGACCCGTACGGATGAGTTGAACGCCGCGCTGGCCGCGACGCTGGAGCGTGTTCCGGACGGACCGGCCGAGTCGCGGGGCCTGTCGGCCGGTGCCCGCCAGGCACGACTGTCGCTGGCATCCCGTGCGGGCGACGGCCTGGACCCGACCTCGGTGAACGCCCCGTTCACCGTCCCGCCGGCGGCGCCGGGCGTGTGGCAGCCGACCCCGCCCGGCCACGCCCCCGCCACGCAGTACGGCAACCGGCTCGCCAAGCCCTTCCTCCTGAACAGTCCCGACCAGTACCGGCTGCCCGCGCCACCCGCCCTGGACTCCGCCCGCTACCGTGCCGACCTGGCCGAAGTACGTGCGTACGGAGCCGTGAACAGCGGCGTCCGTACGGCGCGGCAGACCGAGACCGCCAACTTCTGGTTCGGCTCCTCACTGACGCTGTACACCGAGCCGCTGCGGGTCGCTCTGTCCCGGTCACCGGGGTCCACTGCCCAACAGGCCCGGCTGGTGGCGCTGTTCCACGTGGCGGAGGTGGACACGCAGATCGCCACCTCCGACAGCAAATACGCGCATCTGCGCTGGCGCCCGGTCACGGCCGTCCGCACCGGCACCATCGACCCCGACCCCGCGTGGACGCCGCTGCACGTCACACCGGCCCATCCCGACTACCCCAGCGGCCACAACACGTACTCCGGCGCGGCGGAAGCGATTCTCACCGCGCTCACCGGGCCGCGCACGGCGCCGTTCGAGCTGACCAGCCCCACCGCGCCCGGAGTGACCCGCACCTACACCGCCTGGAACCAACTGTCCCAGGAGAACGTGCAAGCCCGCGTCTTCTCCGGCATCCACACCCGCTCGGCCGACCTGGCCGGCCTCGACCTCGGCGAACGGGTCGCGAAGCACGCGCTGCGCGACGCGGGACGGTTGTTCGGCGCGCTCTGAACGACGCGAGGCGCCGGCCTCCCCGGCCGTGCGAGGCGCCCACATACCTCGCACGGCGGGGGCGTTCGCCGTCTGCCGGTCCCGGTCAGGGGCGTACGCCGTGACCGTCGGCCGATGTCCGCGTCGGACGGCCTAGGACTGAGCAGCCACGCAGCGGAACCCCGTGTCGTTGTCCTTCATGGCCGCGTTGGCTGCGTTCCGCTGCGACGGGGCGGCGCGTTCGAACGGGGAGGTGAAGGCACTCCCCTTCAGCTCGTACCGCCCGTTGCCCGGCTCCTTCTCGGTCGAACACCACTCCCACACGTTGCCGCACATGTCGAAGGCGCCGAACGGGCTGATGCCGGACTGGTACCGGGCCACGGAGGTCGTCGCATCGACGCCGACCTCGACTGTGTTCGCCTTCGCGGCGGTCGGCTCCGCGCCCCACGGGTAGCTGCGCCCCCGCGGGCCACGGGCCGCCTTCTCCCACTGCCTGGATGTGGGCAGGGTCTTGCCGGGCCCAGCTGGCGTAGGCCGTGGCACGTCGTGCCATGTCACCCACACCACGGGGCGGTCAGCCAGGGTCGGGGGGGGACACCGGCCCGCGGTCGCGAGTTCGCCACCGGTGTTGCCGTGGGCGTCGTGGTCGATGCCCAGGCCCCCGCCTCCGCCGGCCGGCCGAGTTCAGCTGGAGGCTGTCCTTGCCGGCCCGGGCTGTCTGGCCGGCGTCGATGCCGTCCTGCTGACCGGTCACGTTCATCGCGGTCTGGATCACCAGATCCGTCACGATGCTCTCCAGCGCCGCCACCTTGGGCTGGGTGAGGATGGCGGTGATCTCCGAGACCGCCGCCTCCGCCATCTCCTTGAGGTCCGCTTGAACGCGATACGGGTGGCCACGATCTTCCCGCCCGCCAGCAGCGCCGTCAGCCCCATCGTGAACGGCGCGGCGGCCAGCGCGATACCGACCGTGGCGCACAGATCAGCCAGTTCGGCGACGGCGGCAATCTTCCGGGCAACGATGATGTCCGCGTCGTACGTCAGGGCCCGGGTGTCCGGTGAGTTCGGGCGCGACGGCGACAAGGACGGTTCCTGGTGGGCGAGGACGCTGCCGCCGGCTGCCGGGGCAGTCAGGCCGCGCTCGGTCATCATCATGCTGATCGCGGCACCGCGCCCGAGCCGCCTCGCCGCACCACCGGCCCGGTCCGCCGCCTGGGTTTCCTCGCCCGGCCAGCATCGTTCTTCTGCGCGGCCTTCTGGGCGGCGACCAGCGCCTGGCGCGCAAGGTCGACCCCGCCATGTTCTGCCTCCTCACGCGACCATGCGCTTTCTTTCAGACGCCTCGCCCTCCACTCAGGGCAGAGACCGATCGCCATAAGACGTGTAGTCCACCCCGGGGCACAAGGTCCCTCTACGTTCACGCAGGAAGCAAGATCCGGACCATACTCGGGCCGACGTCGCCCCGATCGCACCGTCAACCTCTATCTCTCCTGGTCAGCGACGGTGCGGCGGCTGTACCACCAGCAGACGAAGAACTTGCTGGTGTCGTACTCGCCGAAGAAACTGGGCTTCTTCTAGGCGCCAGGGAAGGGCACTTGACCGGGGCGGATGCCGGTCAAGTGCCCTCCTCGTAGTCTGTGGGCTCCTCCTCCCAGCGCCGCACGGACGCGGTTTGCCTGATCCCTCACGCGTCCCACCGGACGTTGACCAGGTGGGTGGCTTGGTCGCGCTCGGCGCGGGGCCAATGGCTGTTCCTCAGACGAGAACCTCAGCGGTGGCGGTCAGGATCGCGCGGCCGAGGATGTGGCCGGCCATGGTGAAGCCGAGGGCGGCCGGAGTGGCGTCGGCGGGGACGCCGATGGTGTCGACGTCGAGGGCGTGCACCACGGTGAAGTAGCGGTGCGGGCCGTGTCCGGCCGGCGGGGCGGCGCCGATGAAGCGGGCCGCGCGGGCGTCGTTGGGCAGCTGGAACGCGCCCCCGGGCAGGCCCGAGCCGGTGTCGTCGCCGGCGCCTTCGGGCAGTTCGGTGACGGTGGCGGGGATGTCGGCGACCGCCCAGTGCCAGAAACCGGACCCGGTGGGGGCGTCGGGGTCGTAGACCGTGACCGCGTAGCTCCTGGTGCCTTTCGGGGCGCCGCGCCAGGAAAGCTGCGGAGAGATGTCCTTCCCGCCGGGAACGCCGGAGAGACCGGAGAACTGCTCGATCGACCATGCGGCGCCGTCGGTGACGGTGGTGCTGACAACGGTGAAAGAGACCGCCTCGGGGAGACGGGCGAAGGGGTCGTTGGAGCTCATGATGTCGTACCTCTCGGGTGTGCCGTGGAGTGGTGATGAGGCGGCCGACGGCGGGTCCCGCCGTGGCGGCGCCAGGAGGCGTTGCGGTCACGCTTCTGCTCACCACACGATCGACCATAACACCGATAATCGATTATTCTCCTGATCGTCTATTGTGTAGTCATGACCCAGACGACCCACTCCTCAGCCTCGGCGGGGAAGCAGATGCTCTCCGAGCAGGTCTACACACACCTGCGCGAGGCGATCATGCGCGGGGACCACGCCCCCGGTGACCCCCTCAAACCCCAAGACCTCGCGAAAGAGCAGGGCGTGAGCCTGGCCGTCGTGCGCGAAGCTCTCGTGCGGGTGGTCGGCGAGGGGCTCGCCGACCGGCTGCCCAACCGCGGCTTCGCCGTCCCGGCCTTCTCCGACCGTCGCTGGCAGGAGATCGCGGAGGCCCGCCGGAGCATCGAACCGGTCATGCTGCGCATGTCCATCGAACGCGGCGACATCGACTGGGAAGCTCGCGTACGAGCCGCCCACCACCGTCTGGCCCGCACCCCGGCGTACGTGGCGGAGGAGGGCGAGCACTACAGCGGCACATGGGCCGAAGCCCACCGGGTCTTCCACCGCACCCTGCTGGAGGGATGCGGCAACCTCGTCCTGCTGGAGACCTTCGACCGTATGTGGACCGCGAGCGAGCTGGCCCGCCGCTGGTCGGCGCACCGCAACCCCGACCGGGACGGCGCCCTGGAGCATCGCCGGCTGGAGGAGGCAGCCCTCGCCCGCGACGCCGACACCGCAGCCGAGGTCCTGACCGAGCACCTCACCCAGACCGCGGCCGGACTGACCGACCGCCCCCACCACGAGCCCACGGACGAAGCCTGACGCGCAACGCGCACCGCGCACCGCCCGCCGCCTGGCCGCAAGACCGCAAGACCGCAAGACCGCAAGACCGCACCTGATCATCGAGACCGGAGCCACAGCATGACCATCCTCAAGGCGAGCACAGGCCGCCACTGCCACAACGCCGTCAGCCCTCTGCACGCATCCGTGTACTTCGCGCCAGAGCCGAAGGACGAACTCGCGGCACTCGGGCTGGAGCGCGGAGCCATGGTCTACCTCGCGAGCCGCGCAGCACCGCTCGGGGCCGTCGACGCGGGCACCGTCACAGCGACGTTCTACAACTTCAACCACCAGCACGTGCAGCGGTACATCCCCGCCGCATGGACCCGCACCACGCCGGAGAGGGTGCTCACGGCACGCCTGCGCGGCGCGGACCGAACGCTGCGGCGGCTGCTCGGGAAGGAGGCCCTCACCTCCACAAAGATGACCGAGGCGGCCGAACTCGCCCTGCACGCCACCGAAGCCTGCCGCCGGGAGGCACGGCCGCTGTACGCCGCCAACGCCGACCTCCCCGTACCCGAGGAACCGCACCTGGCTCTGTGGCACGCCGCGACACTGCTGCGCGAACACCGGGGTGACGGTCACCTCGCCGCCCTGGCGATCGCCGGCCTGTCCGGCATCGAGGCGCTGGTCCTGCACAACGCCACCGGTACGGGCCCGACATCGGCACTGTTCATGCGGACCCGCGGATGGTCCGCGCAGCAATGGGACACCGCCCGGAACCAGTTGCGCGAGCGCGGCCTGCTGGACGAGGCAGGCGACCTCACTCAGGCGGGCACGGCCCTGCGCGGGGAGGCCGAGGTACTCACCGACCGCCTTGATGCCGCCCCGTACGACCACCTCGGCCCGGCCGCCACCGCACGCCTCACCGAACTGGCCGGCAGCTTCTCAGAAACCCTCAGGGCAGCGGGCGCCTTCCCCGCGGTGCACTTCGGCAAGGGCTGAGGGCCGGGGGGCCTGAGCGTGCGTCGGCGGGCGATGAACGCTCGGTGCGCCTCGATCGCTCCCTGGGGCTGTTGGTGGGGTGGGGCTGCGCGCCGTGGCGCTTTCTCACGCGGTCATCAAGGGTGACTTGATGGGGCAGGTGCATCCGGCCCCGGACGGGGACCCGCACCGCGCGGAGATCACCGAGAGCAATCTGACTGCCGTATGGGGAAACTTCGCCCAGCACGGATCAGCGCCCACGACCGGCAGCGTGCCGCACGGGCATCACGTCACGTGGGACAACCTTCCATGCCTTGACTCATGCGGCCGATCTGGCGGCCTGCTCGATCTTCGCGCGGTAGGCGGTGCGGGCGTCCTCATCGATCTGCGTCTCGTGTTCGGGGCGCATCCCGGTTCGGCCGTCGATGCCTTCGCGCAGGATGTCGGCGTGCCCTGCGTGCCGGTTGGTCTCGCCGAGGACGTGGACCAGGATGGCGAACAGGTTCGTGTTGGGACAAGGCTCCGGCCACCACGGCACGTGGCCGGGGGCGTCGAGGGGAAGCTCGTTGATCGTCGCGTCCGAGTGTTCCCACGTACGTCGGTAGGACTCGATGATCTGATCGCGGGTCTCGTCCTCAGCCGCCCACAGATCGCTGCCGTCGGAGTCCTGCCACCGGGGCAGCGGTTCCGGAGACGGTCGGTCGAAGACCTCGCCGAAGTATCTGGCCTCGACGCCGGCCACGTGTTTGACCAGGCCGAGAAGGTTGGTCCCGGTCGCCGTCAAAGGCCGACGGGTGTCGTATTCGGACAGGCCGTCGAGCTTCCAGAGCAGCGCCTCGCGGTCCCGCCGCAGTCTCCCGTGCAGGTTGTCTTTCGCGAACTCATCGATCATGCGGCGTGAGCCTGCCATGGGCTGCTCGTGGTCTCAAGATCCCGTACGTGGTCCGCGACGACTGATAGAGCGCAGTCTTGGCCATGGCCACACCCTCACTTGCTACAAGCAGCGGAAGAGTGTTACTGCGAAGGCGAGGAAGTGCTCGGGTTTGCGTTCGAAGCGGCGGTGGGGGCGTCCGCCGCCGGCCGGCCAGGATCATGGTCCGTACGAGCGTCTGCGGGCCCCGGAAGCGCGCCAGGAGGCCCTCCAGCGTCCTGGGTTGAGCGACTGAGTGGTGAATGATGACCCCTCAGCGCATACCGGCAAGGGGGACCGTGATGAGACAAGTCGACGTCGCGATCATGATGGAGTTTCTGCGGGCTCGTCTTCGTGAGGACGAGACTGCGGCTCGCGCATTGAAGCCCGGCAAGAACCAGGACGTGGCACGGTTGCGGGACCAGGTCCTCGCTGATGTCGAGGCGAAGCGCAGGCTCATGTACTGGGTGGAGGAGGCCCCGTGGGTCGCGGTGGACGACAACAGGGGGCGTACCTCCTTGCAGGACTTCGGCCTGGACTTGATCGCCCGTCAACAAGTCAGGTTCCGTAGCCCTGTGATCGACGAACTCGTTACGGCGTACGTCGACCACCCCGATTTCCACCCCGAGTGGCTGCCGATCGAGGACGAGTCCGGCGGGGACAGACTCCGCACCTCAACTCAGAGCCCTGCTGTTTGACGGGCACGGGGCCGGGGCCCGTCACTTATGCGTGCGGTGGCGGGCGACCCGTCTGCTTGGCGCCTGCGGTCGGCTCAGGAATCCGTGGCGACTGATGGGCGACGGCTTGGAGCGACTGACGTGGCACGGCCTTGGTGCGGAACTGGGCTGTGGGACGTGCGGAGTTCACCGGCCGTGTGAGGCATCCCTCTCCCGTCGTCGTGGCGCCGGTGGCCCGGAAAGGTCGACCATGGAGTCATGACCTCCTCGCCCCGCCCGCCGCATGTCGGTGGCCGACCGGATCCGACAGGGGGGACCACCGCGCTCGGTGGAGCGTCCGCCCCCGCCCGTGGGTACCTGCTGGACAACGCGCGCGCCGAGGCGGGCGAGCGGTTCGTTTGGCTGGCCGAGCTGTTCGACGGTGTGACGCGCGGGCACTTCGATCGGCTGGGGGTCGGGGCCGGCTCGCGCTGCTGGGAAGTGGGGGCCGGTGGACCCGGTATCCCGGAGGCGCTCGCGGCGGCCGTCGGTCCGACCGGGTACGTACTGGCCACGGACATCGATCCGTCGTGGCTGAAGGAGGGCGACGGGTACGAGGTGCGCCGGCACGACGTCGCCGCTGATCCGCCTCCGGAGCCGGGAAACTTCGATCTGGTGCACGCCCGGCTCGTGCTGGTCCATGTACCCGACCGGGCTCGCGTGTTGGCCACGATGGCGGCAGCGCTGCGGCCCGGCGGCCGGCTGCTGATCGAGGACGCCGATACCGCTCTGCAGCCACTGGCGTGCCTGGACGACAGCGGCCCCGCGCAGCGGCGGGCCAACCGGCTGCGCGACGCGGTCCGGGAACTGCTGACGCGCCGCGGCGCGGACCTGCGCTACGGCCGGACACTGCCGCGGGCGTTGCGAGAGGCCGGCTTGGTGGATGTCGCCGCGGCGGGCTCCTTCCCGGTCGGCGGACCGGCGTGCGACCGGCTGGAGGCGGCGACCGTCCGACACGTGCGCGGCGAACTGCTCGCGGCCGGCCTGGCCGACGACGCCGAGATCGACGCGCACCTGGCCGCCGTCGACGCGGGCGAACTCGACCTGACACTCGCGCCGCTGATCTCGGCCTGGGGGCGCCGTCCGGCCGAGCACCCTCCGGCACGCGGTTAGATACGGATCCAGGCGTTGTCAGCGCCGTCTCGTGGGGGTGCTCCCCGCAGACGCGGGGAGCACTGACGACACCGCGCTCGGACCTGTCGAGCGCCCGGGCGGCGTCGCTGGTGTGCCGGCTGTCGGCCGCGCGGTGCGGCCGACAACCGACAGCGCCATGGCCCCGGCGCATGCCGAACACAGGGTCAGAACGTGCCCGCGGAGTTGCACTTGGCCTTCTGGGTGATGCAGTCCTTCACGCGATGTCCGAGAGCGGCGTTGTCCCAGGCGTTGAAGAAGTCACCGTGGATGGACGACGGCATGCCCGACGCCAGCCGGAAGCCCTGGGTGCTGCCGCTGGTCGGGTAGCTGGTGACGAATGAGAGGTTGGGGATGGCGACGGGGTAGGCGCCGCTGCACTTGCCGTCGTAGGTGAACGCCACGTGCGACTTGTGGTCGGGACTGTCGAGGTTCTTGCCGTCCCAGCAGTCGGGGAAGACGAGTTGGTGGGTGAGGTGGGCCTTCGGGGCGCAGACCGGCCAGTTGCCGTCGGCGCTTCTGCCGGTCTCGCCGCCCTCGCCGGCGCACCAGAACTGGCCCGGTGATCCTGCCGGGGTGGGCGTCTGCGCCCGGGCGTCGCCCGCGATCATGCGGAAACCCTGCGGGAAGGGCACGGTCACCGAGGGGTCGGGGAGCCGGGAACCGTAGTAAACGATCATGCCTTCGGGCTCGACGGCCTTGTCGTTCTCGTAGAGGGTGGGGATCCAGTACGCGGAGAGGTCGTTGGCGGGGGTGCAGCTGGTCGGCGCGTTGCCCAGCAGCGACTCGGTCGTGGAGAACGCGTCGGTGCTCTTGTTGCCGAAGAAGCTGTGCATGTGGGACGCGCCGGGAAGGCCAGGAAAGACGATGGGGTCGTCCGGCTTGGAGTGGCTGTAGGTGCAGGTGGCGTTGAACTCCGGAACGCGGACCACACCGGCGGGCACCGCGGCCGGCGTCATCGCACGGTACTGCGCCAACTGGGCGTTCCACTTGGCCTGGTCGACGGGAATCCATCCGGCCGCCGCGCTGTCTCCCTCGCCGGCGAAGGAGAACCAGTTGATGTTGACGAAGTCACCGGGTGCCGAGCCGCGCAGCACGGCGAACACCGTCTGGGAACCGGTGGGATGCGTCGTGACCTGGGTGGTCCTGGTCGCCCAGTTCTGCCAACCGCCGGTCGGGGCGATGGGCATGACGGCGAGCAGCGGTCCGGCCAGGCTCGCGGTGCGTAGCTCCAACGTTCCGGAGCCGACGGCGGAAGCGATCCGGGCCGACACCGTCAGCCGGCCGGCCGCGCCGAGGTCGACGTTGTCGAAGCGCATCCAGTCGCCGTCGGCGAGATACGAGGCGTTCTGCCCGCCTCCGGTGTCCGAGGTCGCCTCCAGCGTGACACCTGACTGGGCCGCGTAGGACTCGGCCTGGACGGTGACTGTCGCGGCCCGCGCCTGCTGGGTCGAGACGGTCAGGCTCAGGGCGGCGGCCAGCACGACCACCAGGGCGTTGACCAACAGTGTGTACAGATGTGCGGGATGTCTACGCATCTCACGTCCTCACGGACATCGGGGGGTGAAGGTTCTTCTTCTTGCCGGAGTAGAGCGAGGGGAGAACGACAGGTCGAGCGGGAGCCGGACGGCGATGTGTGCGCGGCGCGTGATGCGGGTGTCCCGGGCCGCCCCGAGGGAGCGGGTGGAGCGGCCCGGGAACTTCGCGAACGCCGGGGCGTTGCGAGGGGGTTACTGATAGACCCGCACGTAGTCGACGAGCATCTTGGACGGGAAGGGGGTGCTGGCGTCCGTCGGGCCCGGCCAGTCACCTCCGACCGCCAGGTTGAGGATCATGTAGTGGGGGTGGTCGAAGATCCACGGCCCGCGTGTCTGCTCGACCTGGTCCTTGTCGAGGGAGAAGACCGTCCGGCCGTCCAGGCTGTAGGTGATGCCTTTGCTGTTCCAGTCGGCGGTCCAGGTGTGGAAGTCGTCGGAGAAGTCGGCGTTCCCGGGCAGTGTGTACGGCGCGCCGATTCCGCCTCCGCCGTTGTAGGCGGGTGCGTGGACGGTCGAGTAGGCGGTCTTCACGTCCTTGCCGAGGACCTCCACGATGTCGATCTCGCCGTTGTACGGCCACGGCCGGCCCGTCAGGAAGTCGCCGCCCATCATCCAGAACGCGGGCCACAGGCCGTTGCCCTTGGGCACCTTGATGCGTGCTTCGACGCGTCCGTAGGTGAACTGGAACGTCGCGCCGGTGTTCATCCGCGCCGAGGTGTACTGACAGGTGGTGCTGCCGCTCAACGGGTCGCGCGGGCACGACGATCCGGCGGTGACCTCCTTGCGTGCTTCCATCACCAGGTGTCCCGCCCCGTCCAGTGCGGCGTTGCGGTTGTCGGTGTAGTACTCCAGCTCGTTGTTCGGCCCGGTGCCCGGATCCGCCCGCCACTTCGCGGGGTCGGGCCTGCCACCGGCGGCGCCGTCGAACTCGTCGCCCCACACCAGCCGCGGCGGGTTCGCGGGGTCGCTCGGCAGCGGCGGAGGCTGGATCGGGGCGCCGCCCGTGCCGTACACCTGGAACTCCCAGAGCGAGTAGCCGTACGGGGTGGCGCGCTGCGTCCCGTACATGCGCACGTAGCGGCCGGTGCCGGAGACGGCAAGGGTCTGTTTGAAGCCCGTGCCGGCGGTCGTCGAGTAGATCGGCGTCCAGTCGGTCCCGTTCGGCGAGACCTGGATCTGGAAGGACTTGGCATAGGCGGGATCCCACTGCAGGACGACCTTGTCGATCTGCGCCGTCGCGCCGAGGTCGACTGAGATCCAGCCGGGATCGGTCCATCCCGTGGTGGCGCTGGTGGCCCAGCGGGAGGCCGCGTCCCGGTCGAAGGCCCTGGCCGGCGTGCACTCCCAGCAGTTCCCGTCGGCCTGGGAGGAGGACGCCGCGCCCGGCCTGCCGTACGAGAGCAGGGTGCCGGCGGCGCCGGGACCACCGGTGCCGGCGGAGCCGTACACCTGGAACTCCCACAGCGAGAAGCCGTACGGGGTGGCACGCTGCGTCCCGTACATGCGCACATAGCGGCCGGCGCCGGAAACGGACAGGTTCTGGGTGCCGCCCGTGCTCGTGGCCGTCTGGTGGACGGTTGTCCAGCTCTGCGCGTCGCTCGATACCTCGATCCGGAACGCCGTGCCGTACGCGGCTTCCCAGTTGAGGACGACGCGGCTGATCTCGGCACGCGCGCCGAGGTCGATCTGAATCCACTGCGGGTCGGCGAAGGCACTGGACCAGCGCGTCCCGGGGTCGCCGTCGACGGCGCTCGGGGCGCTGAAGGCTCCCTCGGTACTCGACGCGGTGGCGGTCTTTCCCTGGGAGAGCAGGACCTCCGCCGCCTGGGCGGTAGGGGCGGGGAGAGCGACAAAAGCGAGCAGTGAGGCCGCGAGGGCCAGGAATAAGTTGAAGCGGCGCAGCAGGGATGGCACGGGCGACTCCTCAAACGGCGGGGGGAGGTCAGGGAGCGCTCCCTGAGAGGGAGGATGGAGACGGCAGCAAAGGCTGTCAAGGGCTCTTTCACCTTGAAAAAACAGCGACGTAACACCGACGGCACATGGAGGGAGCGGTATCTCGCAGGCCGGGGTGGCGCGTCGGGAGCCACGGGGGCGGCACGGAGGGAGACGTGCTCCCGAGCATGGTCATTCCGCCCCGGCCTGCGGATACGCTGCTCATATCGTCATGACGCAGAGCCGGAGGTCGCCCCGATGAGAAAACCCGCTCCGCGTATGAATCCGGGCGGCGGCACAGGGGACGGACAGGTATGAAACGCCCCACCCTTGAAGTGGTCGCCGCCCGCGCGGGCGTGTCCAAATCGAGCGTCTCCCGTGTCATCAACGGCGAGACGACGGTCGCCCCGCAGATCCGGGACGTCGTCATGCGCGCCGTGCAGGAGTTGGGCTACGTACCCAACGGGGCGGCACGCAATCTCGTCACCCGGCGCACAGACACGGTCGCCGTGGTGGTCTCCGACCCGCCTCAAGGAGTCGTCTCCGACGACCCCCTCTTCTCCGCCGTGGTCCGCGCCGTCAGCAGAGAACTCGAGACGGCGGGCAAACGGCTCGTTCTCATGCTCGCGGAATCGGACCAGAGCCGGACCAGAGTGGTGGAGTACATCGCCGGCGGGCATGTGGACGGCGTGCTCCTGGTCGCCCTGCACGGTACGGATCCCCTGCCGGGCGCCCTGGCCCGGCAGGGCCTGCCCGTCGTGTCGTTCAACCGCACCTCCGCACAGGACGTCCCGTATGTGGCGCTGGACAACACCGGCGGAGCGGCTCTGGCGGTGCGTCATCTTCTGGAGCGCGGTCGGCGCCGGATCGCCACCATCACCGGGCCGCTCGAACTGTACGAGTCACGTGAGCGTCTCGACGGCTACCGCCGGACGCTGCGTGACACCGGCCGTCGCTCCATCGTTGCACTGGGCGATTTCACCAGAGCCTCCGGCGCCGAAGCCATGCGGCAGCTCCTGGAGGACGATCCCGATCTCGACGCGGTGTTCGCGGCCAACGATCTGATGGCGATCGGAGCCCTGCGCACCCTCCATCAGTCGGGCCGGCGTGTCCCCGAAGACGTGGCGGTCATCGGCTTCGACGACATAGAAGCCGCGTCCTACACCAGTCCCGCGCTCACCTCGGTGCGCAGCCCGATGGCCGACCAGGCGACCGCCACCGTCCATCTGCTTCTGGGCCTGATAGACGGCGGCCCCACGGGGCCGGTGATCATGCCGAATGAACTCGTCGTGCGCGAATCGACCTGATCTCCCGGCGCCATGGCTCACCCCGTGCCGCTGCGCGGCGCGCAGTGGTGAAGGGGATGTCGGTGGATGTCCTCTCGGCCGTACGGGCCGACGGCGTTCGCCGGCAGTCGCGTTCGCGAAGTGAGAACAAGTCATACAACGGTATTGACGACGCGGCGCCGAGAAGATGAGGTGGGCTGTCCATCCGACTCCCCCACGACGGAGGGCTGTTCATGCTGGGCAACACCACCTCACCGACCCCCACCGGAAAGTCCCGAGGTGCGCGCAGGACCCCACGCCTGCTGGCCTCCCTGGCCGTGGTGGGCGCGTTGTCAGCGGGGCAGGCCACGGTCTCCTGGGCGGGAGAGACCGCCCCGCACGAGAATTCCGCGCCTGCCGAAGCCACCTCACCCTTCACGGGACTGCCCGCCGAGCCGGCCCCCGTGCTGGCGGTGAAGATCGACAACCACAAGGGCGCCCGACCGCAAACCGCCCTGGAGGACGCGGACATCGTCTTCGTCGAGAAGGTCGAGGGCGGCCTGAGCCGACTGCTCGGCCTCTACTCCAGCAAACTGCCCGCCGCCGTAGGGCCCGTACGCAGCGCTCGCGAGTACAACATCGAGCAGCTCCGCATGTTCGGCCGTCCCGCGCTGGCGTACTCCGGCGCACGGGCCGAGGTCGTGGACATGATCAACGCGTCCACGCTCTACGGCGTGTCCCACGAGGACTTCCCCGACAGCTACTACCGGGGCACCGACCACGAGGCTCCCCACAACCTCTACGGGTATCCCGACAAGATCCTCGAAGAGGCTCCCGAGGCCGGCACGAGCCACGACATCGGCTTCCGCTTCGCCGACGACGCGCCTGCGGGCGGCACGCCGACCACGGAGCGCGCCGTGAACTACGGCGCCGCCACCACCTCCTTCACCTGGTCGGCGGAGGAGGACCGCTGGCTCACGTCCTTCGACGACGCCCCCGCGACGAGCGGTGACGGCGACCGGCTCGGCGCAAAGACCATCGTGGTCCAGAAGGTCGCCATGCCGCCGGACTCCAGCGGCGAGACCCCGTACGAGGAGACGGTCGGCACCGGCTCGGCCACCGTGCTGCGCGACGGCCAGGCGTACGAGACCACCTGGGACCGGCCCACCGCCGAGGCGGGCACCACCTTCACCCACGCGAACGGCGAGCCGATGGCCTTCGACCGCGGCCAGGTCTGGGTCGTCTACGAAGAGGCCAAGTAACCACACGACCGACCCGACCGAGGGCCCTGTCACCACAGCGATGGCGGCAGGGCCCTCCCGCGCCGCCCCCACCCCCGCCCCCACCGCAACTCCATCTCCACCTCCACCTCCACCGAACGTCAACGGGACAACGCACCCGCCGCGGTGGAGGCTGTCCGCAGGCGTGTCGTCGACGAACCAGACACCCGATGAATGCACTCCCGTGGGCAGTTCAGGTGGCATTGTCAGTGTGGGATGGCGACCGCGCACTCAACACCCCTGCCGGACAGAAGCGTTGGTACGGCAGGCTCGCGCAGACCCTTGACAGGATGGGGTGGGCAGCTCGACTATGCACCAAACATGGGATGTAAGTGCACGGCCCAGCACGTCAGTTACGCCGGAAGCACCTCTCAGACATGCGCGAGTGCTCCAGCGGACGCGGTACCCGTTCGTCCTTCAGCAGCCGGGCCCCCGCTCCCGACCCCGGCACGCCCTTCATGGAAATGCGCGCTGCCCGGCCCTTCACGCCGGCCCTCCGGTCGCTCGGACCCGACTCGTCTTCGTACAGGGGAAGGACCCGCCGTGTCATCTCAAGGTTCGATCAGTCGGAGACTGCTGCGCCGCGTCGGCCCGATCGTGGCGGCCCTCGGTCTGATCCTGACGACACCCGTGGTCCAATCCGCCGCGGCCGCGCCCTCCGTGACGCTCTACGCGTCGCCGTCCGGGACGGGTTCGGCCTGTTCCCCCTCGGCTCCGTGTTCCCTGTCCGGTGCCCAGGAGGCGGTTCGGGCTCGGCTCGCCGCGGAGGCTTCCGCGGACGTCACCGTACTGCTGGCCGACGGCGTGTATCGCCTGTCCAAGACCTGGGCCCTCGGCCCGGCGGACTCGGGCACTCCGGGGCACCCGGTGGTGTGGCGGGCCGCGCCGGGGGCGCGTCCGGTGATCTCCGGGGCCTCACAGGTCACCGGCTGGACGCAGCGCGGATCGAGCGGGGTGTGGTCCGCTCCGGTACCGAATTCCAGCAACAGCCGCCAGCTGTACGTCGACGGCCACAAGGCCCCGACAGCGCGTGCGACCCCGGCGAGCCTGGGCTTCCGGGGCTCATGGACCGGGACGTCGACGGGCTACACGATCTCCGGCGACCAGGCGGCGATGGCGTGGTTCGGCTCGCTGACGGCGAGCCAGGTGGCGGGGGTCGAGTTCGGCTACCCCGGTGGCAACGGGCCCTGGACCGATTCGAGGTGCCGCGTGGCCGGCTTCTCCGCGGCGGCCGGAACGCTGACGATGAGCCAGCCGTGCTGGACCAATGTGACCGCCCGGGCGTCCTACGCGCAGGCCAGCGGTGGCCTGCCGTCCATGTCGCCCCACACGATGCCCGCGCGGATCGAGAACGCGCAGGCCCTGCTCGGTTCCGGGCAGTGGTTCCTGGACGGCGCCGGCGGCACGTTGTACTACAAGCCGTCGGCGGGTCAGCAGATGTCCGCCCTCGACGTGGAACTGCCGCGCCTCGAAACCCTGGTCCAAGGCGCCGGTACGCTCGCCGCGCCCGTCCACGACATCACCTTCAGCGGTCTTCAGTTCTCGTACGCGACCTGGAACGCTCCCTCCACCAGCTCGGGATTCGCCGACGTACAGAGCAATCTGCGGATGACCGGCGCGAACAACCAGGGCATGTGCGGGTTCTCCAACCCGGCGGGAAGCTGCCCCTGGGGGTCACTGACCCAGCCCCTGGCCAACGTCTCGTTCACCGCTGCCAAGAACATCACGCTCACCGGCAACCGGTTCACCGGACTCGGCGGAGCCGGACTGGGCGTGATGTACGGAGCGGCCGACACCCTCATCCAGGGCAACGAGTTCACCGACATCGCCTCGACCGCGATCCTCCTCGGCTGCACCTACGACCCGCTGCCGACCAACCCGTCCGACGCCGCCGGGATCAAGCGGAACTGCACCCCCAACGGAGCGAACGAGACCGCCGCGATCGGCACCAACGAAATCCTGACCGGTACCACCGTGGCGGACAACGTCATCCATCACATCGGTACCGACTACTCCTCGGCCAGCGGCATCACCCTGCTGTTCTCACAGCACACGACCATCACCCGCAACAACCTGTACGACCTGCCGTACACCGGCATCACCGCCGGAGTCATCCAGGGTCACGTCAACCAGGCGAGCACCCCGCAGAACACCACGAACATCAACAGCTCGAACACCATCAGCAACAACATCCTCCATGACTATCTGTCCGTCCGCAGCGACGGCGGCGCCGTCTACGTCGAGGGGCACCAGGCGCAGTACGTGTACCAGGCGGACGGGACGACGATCGACCCGGTGAAGACTCTGGCCAAGGGGCTGCAGGTCACCGGCAACATCGCCTACAACGGCCCCACGACCAACTTCACCTACTACAACGACGCCGGCTCGGAATGGATCAACTGGCAGGGAAACATCGCTTTCCGCGCCGGTGACAAAGCACACGGCGGCTGCAGCCCGACGGGCCACTTCTGGATCACCGGCAACTACTTCTCCGCCGGAATCCAGTCGTACCCGTGCGCCCAGCCGGTCGACACCCACGCGAGCGGGAACACGACCATCCCGGCAACGCCCAGGCCGAGCGACCTTCCCAACGCCCTGCTGCGCGCCGCGGGCACGGGCTCCGGTTCCTTCACACCGGCCCTCTCCGTCCCCCCGAGGATCTTCTACGTGTCGCCCACGGCCAACGCGACGGAGGTCCTCGTCGCCGGCGAGGGCTTCGGCCCGGCGACACCGGTGTACATCGGCACCACCCCGGTCGCGAATGTGACCCACCTGTCCAGCGGATTCATGATCGTCCCGATCCCGGCGGGCACCTCGGCCGGGCAGATCTCCGTCACTCCGCAGGTCCCTGGATCCATCCGGCTCAACGACGACGACAGCGGCATCAGCTACAGCGGATACGCCTACGCGGACGGCCGCTCGTACGGCGACCACCAGAACGACGTCCACTACGCGACGTCGAACGGATCGACCGCGTCACTCACCTTCACCGGCAGCAAAGTCACGGTGTACGGCGAGCAGAACACCGACCAGGGAAACATCGGCATCAGCATCGACGGCGGACCGCAGCAGATCGTCAGCACGGTTCCGAGCGACGGCGTACGGCACGCGAACGTCGCGGTGTACACGTCCGGTCCGCTCTCCTCGGGCAGACACACCATCGTGGTGACCAAACTGTCCGGTCAGTACAGCACCCTCGACGGATTCACCGTGTGACGCCGAACGGACCGGTCAAGTGACCGTACGGGTTGGGTTGGGTCCCGCCTGCTGTTTTAGGGCCTGGGCATGGGTCTCTGGACCCTGCCCATGGGTCCAGGTCTCGTCGTTACAGTGCGATCTCCGACGGGTGCATGTCACCGGTGACGGGAGCAGACCACGACGAGGTGACACGTGAAACGCAGTGACCGGACAGGCAGAGACATACGCATGAACACGGGGCAGGCGGCGGTCGAATACCTCGGAACGCTCGGCGTCGTCGCCCTCGTGGCAGGTGCGATCGTCGCCACCGGCGTCGACAGGAACATCGCCGGTTACGCGTACGAACACGTCTGCCGCATCGTCCAGATGGGGAGCGGCGGCGACTGCGGCACTGACAACAGCGCCCTCGACAAGCCGAGGCCCCATCCCGACGACCCCGTCGAGCCCGCCACCGCTCCCGGTGAAGCACCGCACGGACTCGACGACGCGTCCGGTCAAGAACTCAACGGCGAACCCGGCGGCGAATCCGAGGACAGTGAGGGGAACTCCCTGCCCAGTCTCTGCTTCGAGCCACGGGAGCGGTCGTCGAACTCGAAGATCTCCGTGCCGGGCAACGGCCCCGCCAGCAAGGCGGCCGCCTGGGGCTACTCCTACCTGGTCAACTTTGTCATCGACAAGATCGACAACGAGAAGAACAAGGAGAAGCGGGTCAAGCTGGCGCTCGACGACCTCGCCTACTGCCTGCCCGACTACAACATCGTCATCGCACAGCCGCACGAGGGAAACCTCCAGCAGATGGACGGCGCGGCCCTGATCGAGACCGTCGAGATCAGCGGTACGACCTACCGCGTCTACGCCTTCAAGACCGGCAAGTTCACCTGGGCCGACGACGCCGACCTCGGCTGGAAGAACCGCGCCTTCCACGGAGTCTTCGACGTCAGCGAGGACCGCCGCACCGTCACCTTCCAGGAGCCGCCGCGTCCCCAGCGGAAGAAGGACTGGAAGCCGGGCGACGAGGGGTGCCAGATCGAGGGGCAGGAACTCCCCGACCGGAACCGGTACTACAACACGTACTCCCCGCTCGACAACGAGGCGTCGGCCCAGGCGGTGCGGATGCTGGTGAACGACATGCGCCGCTGTTTCCCCGACTACAACGTGGTCGCGATGCACTCGGAGCAGTCGTCGCACTGGGTGGACGAGCCGGACTCGTTCGTCCACGAGGGCAGGTACCGGCTCAACTCGACCGAGTACCACGACGACGAGCAGGGGGACGACATCGCCTCGGGCCGGGCCGTGTTCGACGTGTACGTCTTCGACAAGGGCACGTTCAGCAACGACGGCGACGGCGGCTACACCAACTGGGCCTACTACGGCGACTTCACGCGCGACGGCAAGGAAGCCGCCTTCGAGCAGCCCGAACCCGCCGACCTGGACGCCGACTCCACCCCCACCGGCTCGGGCACGGTCAACCTCAACGACGAGACGCCGAAGTACACGGACGGCGGACCGTACCCCGGCACGGACTACTCCGGCGATGTGCCGGGCGACGACGGCGAGCTGACGCAGTCGCTGATCGAGGAGTACGGCCGCAGCTTCCCCGACACGAACATCATCGCGGTGAAGTCCTTCAACGACCTGTCCTTCTCCGGGGTGTCCGGCGTCGAACACCTCGCGGTGGTGGACGGTGTCGACGTGTTCGCCGTCGACGAGGGAACCATCGTCAACAACGGTGACGGGGGCTGGCAGAACTGGGGATTCACCGGCACCTACGACCACGCCGACGGCTCGAAGGAAGTGACGTTCAAAGGCCGCTGAGGGCATCACCGGTCGGGGCTGAGATCGTCTGCCTCCCGGCGTACCTCCCTCCTCGCCGGTACGGCACCGGACACCCGCGTCCTGACTCCCTCTGCGCGTGGCGTCGGGTTCTCCGGCGTCGCGGGGGTGAGTATGTGCGGACCCCACCCCTCTTCCCGCACCGAGGCGATGCGATGCCCGAGCGCGCCCACCATGACCGCCGAAGGGCCGTCGCACCCAAGGTGACCTCGCGTCACCGGCCGCAGGAACGGTCCCTGTTCAGCGGCATCTACGGCCTGGTCCTGGCCAGCGCCCTGGCAGCCGCGCTCGACACCACGGGCGAAAAGGCCGACCCCGGCCCGGACGCACTGTGGATCCTGCTCACCGCACTCACGTCGGCCGCAGCCCACGGATACGCCCACGTCATCGCCCAGCGCGCGACCACCGAGGAGACAGCCGACGGGACAGCCAACGGGGCGACCGGCGCGACCAGACTCCGGCTGGTGCTCGCCGAATGGCCACTGGTCGCCGCCACACTGCCCACGGTCGCAATACTCCTCACCGCGCAAGCCGGATGGTGGGCGGAAACCACAGCCGTGGACACAGCCCTCCTGTTCAACACCCTCGCCCTGTTCACCTGGGGCACCCAGGCCGCCCGCACCGCCGGCCACCGATGGCCCTCCGCATACCGCGCCGGCGCCCTCGACATGCTCCTCGGCCTGGTCATCATCATCGCCAACGCCCTCATCAAGTAGCCGGACCGTCGGCCGGCGACCGGCGTCGTCGGCCAACGGTGGCAACCGCGGCGATACGAGCGGGGTGTGCCGATCCGGCCGCCTCGAACGGTCAGCGCCGTCGGCTGCCCCCTGCGCCGTGAGAGCCGTCAGCTGCCGTCGGCGGCGTTGAGGAGGTCGAGGGCGCTCTGTTGACAGCCGTAGTCGGTCGCGCCGCTGCCGCCGCTCCAGTGCGGGCCGTACTGGTCGAGCGAATTGCGGTTGCGGTCGTAGGCGCTGTTCGCCCAGCGGCTGATCGCCGCGGCGTAGGGGTGGTCGGGCAGTTGACGGTTGAGCTTCCCGAGCCCGCGGACGTAGGCGCCCTTGAACGAGGGCCCGTCGCCGGTGCAGTTGTCGCCTTCACCGGGTTCGCGGAGTACGCCGTCGGTCTGGAGCTTGACGCTGGAGGCGTCGGCCAGTGTGCGCGCGGTCGAGAGCAGGCTCGTATCGCCGGTGGCCCGGTACAGCTCGGTCAACCCGCCCAGAATGACACCCTGGTTGTAGGTCCAGGTCGGCTGTCCGTTGTTGCCACACGCGTCGTTGAGACCGTCGTTGATCAGCTGCTCGTTGTTGATCATGCCGCTGTTCCGGAACCAGGTCCACTCACGCTTCGCGCGGTCCAGGTACGTGGTGTCACCGGGCATACGGTTGTGCAGAGCCGCGTTGAGCTGCAGGAACAACTCGTTGGTGATGGCGTTCTTGTAGTTGCCGTTCGTGTTCCACCGGACGCCGCCGCCGCACGTGTCGTTCCAGTTGGCGTTCATGTGGTCCGCGTCGGCTCTCGCGGTGTCGAGATAGCGTCTGTCGCCGGTCAGGTCGTACGCGTTGATCCAGGCGAGACCCCACCACCCGGTGTCGTCCAGGTACTCGTTGCGGAACTGACCACCCTGGGCGTTGATGTTCCTGTCGTACGTCTCGGCGACGGCGTACAGGTAGCTGCGCATGCCGCTGATGCGGATGTTGTCGGTGATCGCGGTCAGCGCGTTGGCCGCGGTCCACCAGCCGTTGCCTCCGAAGAGCTTGCTGTCGCGGTCGAACGACATCATCAGGGCGGTGGCGGCCGCGGTGCTCCTGGCGCCCGCGTTCCACGTGGTACGGGCCCAGGACGTACACGCGATGGCGCCACCACCGGCCGGCTGCCCGCAGGCCCGGAGAGCTCCCACGCCTCGGCTGTTCCAGTCGTCGACGTTGTACATCTGGGTACGCCAGCCCCGTCCCCCGGCCGGCACCGCGGTGTCACCCAGCCGGCTCCCGGACGACCAGGTCCTGCCGCCGTCCATGGACCGGTCCAGCCACACGTGATCGCCGGAGCCGCCGTTGTCGATGGACGCCCAGCCCATCGCTTCCGCGTCGTTGAAGTGCAAGGCGATCGAGCGGGAGGAGACCACGGTCGTCACGGACAACCGGTCCTGAGGGCTCAGCGAAGGGTCCCGGGCATCGCAGTGCGTGTTGCACACGACTGCGGGCGCCGCGGCGGCGGCAGTCGGCAGCGCGCCGACCAAGCCGCACGACATCGTTATCAGGGCGGCGAGGGATGTGATGGAGAAGGATCTCGGTGACTTCATGCGCGGGGCTCCTCAAACGGTCAAGGCGAGGGAGGGGGGTACCGCCAGTAGGGAGAGCGCTTTCCGAAGCTAACCGTGGGGCATGACCGCGTCAATGGATGTATCAGGTGTCCCCCGGCTTCCCGTACGCGGGAACCGGCGGGCGGGACCGCTGCCGTGGGGCCGGAAGGGCCGCGGCCCTACGTGTCTTTCGGGCCATTAGGCCGTTAGAGGTGTCGCGGACGCACTCGGCGTCCCGACCGGAAGGACGCTTGATGCCCACGAAACGCGTTGCCCGCCGTCTGCTGGTGCTGACAGCCACGGCGGCCACCGGCACAGGTGCGTTGAGCGTTCCGGCCGTCGCGAGCACGAACATCCTGGCGGCCGGCAACGCCGCGTACGACACCACGATGATCAACAAGGATCGTGGGGTCACGGCGGTCGGCGCCACGGCTTACAGCAGCGGGGTGGCCGGCGGTCTGGTCCAACTGCCGGTGGACAGCCCTGAGAACCGCGGAGGCGGGGGCAGCCTGCTCTTCTCGGACCGCGGGCTGAAGACTGACGTCACCGCGGTGGTCTGGGAGCGATGAGGTACCGGCGGCCAAAAGGGCTCTTGGCCAGAATATGGATGCCGGCCCTGGCCAGGACGCGCCTGCGGCAGGGTGCTTCCGCGGCCGGTCTGGCGTCCGACGCCGAGTCGAGCGCGGTGCGCGGCAGCGATCCGGTCAACGGTTACCAGGTGCTGGAGCAGGTGGTGCGACTGCCCGTCAGCACATGGCGGTACCACTGGGACCCGCCACATGTACGCCACCTGGGCCCGATGGCGCAGGACTGGTGGAAGGCGTTCGGGGTCGGTGAGAACGACCGGACGATCTGCTGCACCGATGCCAACGGAGTGGCCATCGTCGCCATCCAGGCGCTGCACCGGGAACTGACCGAACTACGCAACGAAGTCGCGGCCCTACGAGCCCGGACTTCACCGGCTCAGCCCCCGGCGGTGCCGGAGCAGCCGCCCCTGAAGGGCCCGCCCGGAACGTGAGTTGATGTACGAATAACCGCCGCGTCGCGCGGGTGACCGCCAGGCTGCTGAGCGACACCGGCACCGATGTACTCCTCGTACGGGCTGATGTTCCCCACGGCGGTCACCGGCGCACGGCACACCGGTTATCCGCTCGCGCTCAAGGTCAGGGGGTCGGCGCACAGAACCGAAGCGGGCGGCATCGCGCTCGACCTGCGCGACGAAGCGGCACTGCGATCGGCGTTCGCCCGCATGTCCGCCACCAACGGCTCCGTGTCGTACGCCGTCGAAGCGATGGTCCGTACCCCGACACGGCCCCGACCCCCGTGCTCCCGCGAACTCATCGTCGGAGTACGCCGGGACGCTTCCTTCAGACCCGTCGTGATGGTCGGCACCGGAGGCGTCACCGCCGGACACCACGGTGGCGCCGGCACCCCTCACCCACGACCACCCGAAGCGACTGCTGCCCCGCCGGCGCGGCGCCCCGCCACAGACCTGGGTGCCCCCGCTCAGGCGGTCCAAGCGGTGGCAACTGACGCGCGCCGGCGGGTCGCGATCTCCTCCGGCCGGCCGAAGCGTCCGATCTCGGCCTTCGCCGGGAACTCACCGGCTGACCCACTGTTCAGCGGATGAGCACTCACGGCGCAGGATTCGACGAGTCGACCGAGCTGGTCGTCCACTCATAGGGCCTGTCGTTCCTAGGGCCTGTCGGTCAGGGTGAGATACACCGTGGGTTCGACGCCCCAGTGATGGCGCCCCAGACGTCGCGAGGACTCGATGGGCTTGCGTGCGATGCGATGGCGTATGCCTCGCCCGCGGAGCCATCGGCGCAGGTGCTTGTAGTCGTAGCCCTTGTCCGCGTGCGGTTTGGCCGGCCGTCCGCGGCGGGAGCGGATGGGCGGGATGCCGCGCACGAGCGCTTCCAGGTCAACCGGGACGCCATCTCCGCCGGCGGGCGGGAGTACTTCCGCCGCAGCGTCGGACTGGCCATGGTGGTCGCGCCCGACACGGAAGCGGACTCGGACGGCGTACGCGATCAACTGCGGCGCGCCGACTGGGTGTTCTCCGGTCTCGGCAGCCCGTCGTACGCCCTGGGCCGCCGGCACACCCAGCGCGTCGGGGAGATCCTGCACGAGCGGGTGAACCGGGGGTGCGGGGTGTCGGTGATGGCCTCCGCCGCCGCGTACACGGTCGGCTTCGCGGCGCTGCCGGTGTACGAGGCGTCCGTCGGGAACCTCGGGTCCGAGGGAGGAAGCCAGTTCGGCACCGTGGACGTCCACTGGCGATTCCATAAGCTGCGCCAGGTTGGCGGCCGCTGAGCGGCCCTGGATCACGGCCGTCACGAAGAGTCGCGGACTGCCTCGACAACGCTTCGGGCCTCTTCAGAAAGCACCGGCCAAAGCCTCGACCAGCCGAATTCGAGGTCCAGCCCATACTCGACGCGGACCCGTTCGGTGAGCGCCGCGATTCCGTCGCCCATCCAGGTCGGCCGCGAGGGCGGGGCCAGAGCGATGCGGTTCCGTGCTTGGGCCGGCAGCGCCAATTGCTCGGCGGACTCTTGGCTACGGTGGGCCGCCTCATAACGCCGCCGGCGGTGGCGGGGCCGGCCCGGCCCCCACGGGGCCGCGCCACTGCCCGAGCCACGTCCAGCGCATGAACATCCCGAGGGCCTGGGCTGCGAGGCCGGCGGCGCCGAGAGCAACAGTGCCGCCGCCGGCAGGAGCACGAGCGTGTCTCCAGGTGCGCTCCCGGCGCGCATCGACCAGCAAGGAGAGCTACTCCTCGGCCAGTTGTTCGGCGAATTCGTCGAGGAACGGAATCAAGGAACCCACCGCCCGGTCGTGCCGGGGCTGCCGCCTTGGGCGGGCCGACGAACACGTGGCACCCGGGAACGGCCGCTCCTGGGGCGCGCATCCATGGCACCAGCAGGGACCGCCCGGCACGCAGGGCCACCATTCCGCGGGACGGAGGCATCCCTTTGTTCAGCATCCGTTTGTTCAGCATCAGCACGCCGAAGCCGAACAACGCCCGGCTGTTAGACCTGCTCCGTGGGGAGAGTCCAAGCCCCCACCAGTTCGAAGTCCCGCACAACGCCGAGGGTGCGCATATGGATCATGGCATCGGAGGAAGATGTGACATCTCGTACGACTCCGCGCACAGAGAAGAACACGATCACTCCACTGTCGCGGAACCGGTCCTTCCAGGCATTATGGATCAGCCGCTTCCTGGCAGGCACGGGCAAGGAGTCCACCGAAGTCGCCTATCCGCTGCTGATCCTGGCGATCACGGGTTCGGCCACTTACGCGGGTACCGCCGGTGCGGCTCAGTTCGTCGCGGCCATGCTGATGTCGGTACCGGGCGGGATGCTCGCCGACCGGTTCGACCGACGCAAAATCCTCATCTGGTGCGATGCCTCCAGAGCCGTGCTGGCGGCTGTGTTCGCCGCCTTGGTGATCACGGACCGCACCAACATCGTGGTGATCCTGGCTCTGGTGATCGCGTCTTCCGTATGTCTGGGGATCGGGCAGCCGGTGGCGCTGGCCGGGATCAAACAGCTGGTTCATCCCTCGCAGTTGTCCTCCGCCACCGCTCACAACCAGATCAGATTCTTCGCGACCACGGTGGTCGGCCCCCCGATCGGCGGCTCGCTCTTCGCCATGACCCGCGCGCTGCCGTTCATCGCCGACGCCGTGGTCCACACCGTCTCGCTCGTCCTGCTGCTGTGCATCAAGAAGCCGATGCAGGCGGCGCTCGGTTCCGGACGCCGGTGGCAGGGGATGGGCGAAGGCTTCCGGATCATCGCCCGGCAGCCCATTCTCCGCTCGATGATGATCTGGATCACGGGCTGCAACATGGCCTTCGTGCACACCGGCGCCTTCCTGGCCATCATCGCCACGGCCCAGAGCCGTGGGGCCTCGGCGTCCCTGATCGGGCTGACCCTCTCACTCGCGGGAATCATGGGCCTCCTCAGCGCGTTCCTGGCCGCGCCGATGCTCAAGCGCCTGAGGCCGTCCACGATCATCCTCACCGCCGCCTGGTGGGCACCGACGGCCGGCATCCTGCTGGCTGTCACTCCCGGCGTGCTTCCCCTCGGGATCATCCTCGGCTGTCATTTCGCCCTCGTCCCGGCGACGAACGCGCTGCTCTTCGGCTATGTCGCCGCGCTGGTGCCCGACGAACTCCAGGGCCGGGTGATCGGTGCCGTGCTGTTCCTGGGGCTCATGGCTCAGCCCATCGGAATCCTCGGCGTGGGCGTGATCTTCGACCTCGGGGGCCCGACGTGGGTCTACGGCACCGTCGCGTTGGTCGCGGCGGTGGCCGCCCTGCCGACCCTGTCTCGCCACATGCGGACCTTGCCGAGACCGGAGCAGGCCGCCGCCAAGTAACGCACGACCGGGATCTGAAGACCTAAGGATGGCCGTGGAGAACAAGCAGAACGTCGCCCTGGCTCTGACAGCCGCCCAACGCGGGATCTGGTTCGCGCAACTGACCGATCCCGACAACCGGGCCTTCAACATGGCCTGTTGCCTCGAACTGCCGCCCCGTCTGGACCGCGCGCTCTTCGCGCGGGCCGTACGCCGCGCGGTGGCGGAGGCCGAAGGGCTGCGCGTACGCATCGAAGAGAGCGGCGGGGAACTGCGGCAGACGGTCGTGGTCGGCGCGGATTCCTGGGAACTTCCCTTCGTCGACCTGAGTTCCGCCTCGGATCCGGAGGCCGAGGCCGAGAGCTGGATGCGGACGCGCAGGACACGTCCCTACGACGCGACAGATGGCCCGCTCTTCGACTTCGCACTGATCGGCCTCTCCCCGAACCGCTTCTTCTGGTACGTCGGGTACCACCAGCTGATCGTCGACGGTGCGGGCATCAACCTCCTGGTAGGACGGGTGGCCCAGGTGTACGCGTCACTGCGGGGAGGCGACCCGCTCGGTGACTCCCCCTTCCCCTCGCTCGACGACTACCTCCGGGAAGAGACCGCGTACGAAGGATCGGCCCAGTTCCACAACGACCAGGAGTATTTCGCCGAACGCCTCGTCGGCCGGCCCACTCCCCTCGCCGCGTCCTCCGGCGGCCCGGACGGAATGGCGCGGCATGTCGTACGACGCACGATCGAACTGACCCCCGCCGAGATGGACCGGCTGCGGGCCGCGGCCGACCGCGCGGGCACACGCTGGCTCGGACTGGTCACGGCCGCGACGGCGGCGTACCTCGCACGCGTCCACGAGACCGACGACGTCCTGCTGAGTCTCGTCCTCAGCGGCCGGGAGACCTCGACCGCCCGAGCGATTCCCGCGCGTATCACCAACGTGCTCCCGCTGAGACTGCGTGTGGGAGCGGAAACGACCTGGTCCGAGCTGGGCACACAGATCTCCGCCGAGATCGCCCTCACGCGGAGCCACCAGCGCTACCGCGGTGAGGAGGCGCGCCGTCGGTTCATCGCGGGCGAGGGCACCTTCTTCGGACCGATGGTCAACTACGTGCCCGTGGGGACCTCCCCCGAGTTCGACGGGCGCGCGGCGCGACTGCGGCACTTCGAGACCACCCCCACGGAAGATCTGTCGGTCTGCTGCTATCCCACGCCGGACGGCGGGCTGCGCATCGACCTGGACGCGCACCCCGGGCGCTGTCCGGGGCGTGAACTCGACGCCCACCGGGACAGGTTGCTGGGGCTTCTGCGAAACGCCACGAACGCGGCCCCCCACCGGCGGGTGGCCGAGGCGGAGCTGCTCACCGGGACGGAGCGGCACACCGTGCTGGAAGAGTGGAACGACACCGCGGTGGACCTTCCGCGCGTGACGGTCCCCGAACTGTTCCACCGGCGAGTGACCGAGACCCCGCACGCGATCGCCGTCGACTCCGGACAGGACCAGCTGTCCTACGCGGAACTGGACGTGCGCGCGGACCGCGTGGCCCGCCGCCTCGTCGCCGCCGGTGTCGGCAAGGAGACCCCTGTCGCCGTCCTGATGGCTCGTTCCGCGGATCTCGTGGTGACACTCCTGGCCGTACTGAAGGCAGGCGGAGCCTATGTGCCCCTCGACCCGCGGTATCCGCCGGCGCGGATGCTCACCGTCCTGGACTCCGTCGGCGCGTCCGTGATCGTGACCGATCGGAGCACCAAGGCCCGGGCGGACGAGATCGGCGTGGGCCGCACCGTGCTGCGCACCGGTCCGGACTCGGACACCTCCGCACCCGGAGACGACGCGGAGCGGGGCGGTCCGCCGGATCCCGGCACCGTTCCGGAGTTCCTGGCGTACATCATGCACACCTCCGGATCGACCGGTGTACCGAAGGGGGTGGAGGTCACACACCGCAACATCGTGGCCCTCGCCCACGACCGCCGCTGGCGGGGCGAAGCCCACCGGAAGGTGCTGTTCCACTCGCCCCACGCGTTCGACGCCTCGACCTACGAGCTGTGGGTTCCCCTGTTGTCCGGCGGGACAGTTGTGATCGCGCAGGGAGAGGTGGACGCCCCGGGGCTCCGCCGTCTTCTGAGCGCGGGCCGGATCACCTCCCTGTGGCTGACCGCGGGGCTGTTCGCCGCCCTCGCCGAAGGTGATCCGGGGTGTCTGAACGGCGCCCACGAAGTGTGGACCGGCGGTGAGGCGGTGTCGGCCCACGCGGTGAGGAAGGTGCGGGACGTCTGCCCGGAGCTGACCGTCGTCAACGGATACGGCCCGACGGAGACCACCACCTTCGCCACATGCTTCCGGCTGCAGCCCGGCGGCGCGTCGCCGGTCGGCGGTGTCCCCATCGGGAGGCCGATGGACAACACGCGGGCGTATGTCCTCGATGAGAGGCTGCGTCCGGTTCCGCCGGGAGCCGTGGGCCGACTCCACCTCGCCGGCGCGGGCGTGGCACGCGGGTACGCCGGCCTGCCCGAACTGACGCGGGAGCGCTTTCCGCCCGACCCGTTCGGTACGCCTGGCAGCCGTATGTACGCCACCGGCGATCTCGTCCGCCGGCGGTTCGACGGCGACCTGGACTACCTCGGGAGAAGTGACGACCAGGTCAAACTCCACGGATTCCGCATCGAGCCCGGCGAGGTCGGACACGTACTCGAAGAGAATCCCCTGGTGTCCAGGGCCGCGGTGCTGGTACGCGACGACACCGGCTCGGAACCGGAACTCGTCGCGTACGCGGTGACGGTGGACCGGACGGCCGATGTCACCGCCGAGTCGCTGCTCGGCTATCTGAAGGAGCGGCTGCCGTCGTTCATGGTGCCCGCGCGCTGTGTCCTGCTGGACGGACTGCCGCTCACCGCCAACGGCAAGCTCGACCGCGACGCGCTGCCGGTCCCCCAATCACCCCCGGAATTCGTCGCGGTCGAGCCGCGCACGCCACGTGAGGAGATCGTCTGCAATCTGTTCGCCGAGGCCCTCGGTGAGTCCGTGGTCGGCCCGGACGAGGACTTCTTCGAACTCGGCGGCCACTCCCTGTTGGCCGCACGGGTCGCCACCAGGATCCGGGAGGCCCTCGGCGTCACGGTCTCCGTCACCGACCTGTTCAAGGCACCGACACCGGCCGGGCTGGTCGACAGGCTGGCGAGCGCGGACGCCGCCGGCC
Source organism: Streptomyces sp. NPDC057307 (assembly GCF_042667665.1). Taxonomy (NCBI): domain Bacteria; kingdom Bacillati; phylum Actinomycetota; class Actinomycetes; order Kitasatosporales; family Streptomycetaceae; genus Streptomyces; species Streptomyces sp. NPDC057307. The sequence goes on from NZ_JBHUZM010000055.1 coordinate 29,984, forward strand.
GGCCGTTGCCGGCCCCGGGCCCGCGTCCCGCGCGGCTCCCCCTCTCCCCCGCGCAGCGCCGATTCTGGTATCTGCACCGGCTGGAGGGGCCGAGTGCGACCTACAACATCCCGATGGCCGTTCGACTGACCGGCACGCTGGACACGTCGGCACTGCGTGCCGCCCTCGGTGATGTGATCGCCCGGCACGAGATCCTACGGACGGTCTACCGTGACGACGAGGGCACGCCCTTCCAACTGGTTCTCGACCCGCGGGACGCCCCTCCGGTGCTCGAAATCCACCGCACCGGCCCGGCGGAGCTTGTCCGGGCGCTGTCCGACGCTGCCGCACACTGCTTCGTCCTGTCCGCCGAGCCTCCGCTCAGGGCGACTGTCTTCCGGACTGACGAGCGCGAGCAGACTCTGCTGCTGGTGCTGCACCACATCGCCGGTGATGCCTCGTCACTGCGGCCCCTCGGCGACGATCTGCGTACGGCCTACCGGGCACGCCGCTCGGGTCGCGCCCCGGCCTGGGCTCCGCTGCCGGTCCAGTACGCGGACTTCGCCCTCTGGCAGCGAGCGGCGCTTGAGCAAGCCACCGCCCCGGGCTCCCCGTTGGCCAAACAGTCCGCCTACTGGGCAACCACGCTCGCCGGGCTGCCGGAGGAACTCCCGCTGCCCGCCGACCGCCCCCGTCCGACCCGGCCGGTCGCCCGCGGCGGCACCGTCCCCTTCCATGTGGACGCCGGAACACACGAGCGGCTGGCGGGCCTGGCCCGCGCCACGGGGACCACGCTCTTCATGGTCGTGCAGGCCGCGCTCGCCGCGTCACTGACCCGGTGGGGCGCCGGCACGGACATCCCCATCGGCACTCCGGCCGTCGGCAGGCCCGACCGCAGGCTCGACGATCTGGTGGGCTGTTTCCTCAACGCGCTGCTCCTTCGCGTCGACACCTCGGGGGATCCTTCCTTCGAGGAACTCCTCGAACGGGTACGCGCCGTCGATCTCGGGGCCTACGACCGTCAGGACCTCCCCTTCGAATCTGTCGTCGAACAGCTCAACCCCGCCCGGGTGAGCGGCCGTCATCCCCTGTTTCAAGTGGCACTGTCCGTCTTCGGCACTCCGGAGCGGGTGGTCGAGCTGGACGGCCTCATCAGCGTGCGGGAGCCTGTCGACACCGGCACCGCACGGTTCGATCTCACTTTCGTGTGCCACGAGCGACATGACCGCGACGGGGAGCCGGCCGGCATCGACGGCGCGCTGGAGTACAGCGCCGAGCTGTTCGACCGGGCGACCGCGGAAGCGCTGGCCGGCTCGCTGGGGCGGCTTCTCGGCGTCGTGGGCGAGCGGCCCGGTCTGCGGATGAACGAGATGGGCCCGCTCGACCCCGAGGTGCGGTCGGCCGCCCGTACCGCCGCGTCACGGCCGGAATCCGCTGCGGCTCCCCGCCCCGCCGCAGCTCCCCGCCCCGGCGCGGCGGAGCCGGGAGCCCGGTCGAGCGGCGAACTGGAGCGGCGTATCGCGCGGGTGTGGTGCTCGGTCCTCGGAACGAGCGGGGTCTCGATGGACACCAACTTCTTCGACTCCGGAGGCAATTCGCTGCTGCTCGTCACCCTGCACGCGAAGCTCTGCGCCGACCTCGAACGGGACATCCCGATGCACCGGCTGTTCGCCAGCCCCACTGTCCGTGCTCTGGCCCGCTCCCTCGCCGACGTGCCACCGATATCGCACTCCGACGTGCCACCGGTCCCGCACGCCGGCGGGGACCGGGCGGACCTGGCCCTGGAGGCTCGGCGGGCACGGGCTCCGCGTCCCGTATCGGGGAGCGACCGATGACCGGGCAGAACATGGTCGCGATCGTCGGTATGGCCTGCCGGTTTCCCGGCGCGCGCGACCTCGCCTCGTACTGGGCGAACCTGCGCGCCGGCGAGGAGGGTATCCGCCGGTTCTCGCCCGGCGAACTGCGGACGAAGAGAGCCGACGGGGAACTGACCGGGCGGGCGGGGTTCGTGCCGGCCAAGGGGACACTGCCCGGTGCGCACCGCTTCGACTGGTCCTTCTTCGGATACAGCCGGGCGGAGGCCGCGACCATCGACCCCCAGCAGCGCGTGTTTCTGGAGTGCGCCTCCGAGGCCGTCGACGACGCGGGAATCGACCCACTGCGCTTCCCCGGATGGATCGGTGTGTACGCGGGGGCCGACGCGACAGGGCTGGCCGAGGACCGGGAGCTGGACCCGCTGATCCGGGTGATCGGACGGGAGAAGGACTTCCTCGCCACCCGGGTCGCCTACAAGCTGGGCCTGCGCGGGCCCGCCGTCACCGTGCAGACAGCCTGTTCGACCTCGCTGACGGCGGTACACAGCGCGGTGCAGAGCCTGCTGTGCTTCGAATCCGACGCGGCGCTCGCCGGCGGGGTGAGCGTCGCGTCCCGCGGGCAGTGCGGCTATCTGTACCGGGAGGGAGGAATCCTCTCCCGGGACGGCCACTGCCGCCCGTTCGACGCCGACGCCGACGGTACGGTACCGAGCGAGGGTGTCGGGGTCGTCGTACTCAAACGGCTCGACGACGCCGTCCGGGACCACGACCGGATCAGCGCGGTCATTCTCGGCTCCGCGATCAACAACGACGGCGCGGACAAGATCGGCTACACCGCTCCCTCGGTCACCGGCCAGCGTGACGTCATCCGTCTCGCGCAGCGGCTGGCAGGAGTCGATCCGGCCGACATCGGCTACATCGAGGCGCACGGCACCGGCACGCGTCTCGGCGATCCGGTGGAGGTACGGGGGCTCACCGAGGCGTTCCGCGCGGCGACGGAAGCTACCGGCTACTGCCGGCTCGGCTCGGTGAAGAGCAACATCGGACATGCCGGCGCGGCGGCGGGTGTAGCCGGCCTCATCAAGACGGCGCTGATGCTGCGGAACGGGGAGTTCGTCCCTACCGTCCACTATCAGAGCCCCAACCCCCTGCTGGAGATCGAGAAGACCCCTTTCCTGATCTCCGCGGACACCATGCCCTGGGCGACACACGGCGCACGTCTGGCCGGTGTCAGCTCCTTCGGAGTCGGCGGCACCAATGTCCATGCCGTGCTCGGCGAAGCACCGGCGCGGGCGCCGCGCACCACACCCCCGCGAGCCCGTCTGCTCGCGGTGTCCGCCGCATCGGCTCCCGCTCTCGAACAGTCACGCGACGCCGTGGCGGACCGGCTTGACTCCGCGCGGAACGGGCCTCCGGGGGACAGCTCCGACCTGGCGGACGTGGCATGGACACTCGCCGCGGGCCGTCGTCGCTTCCCTCACCGCCTGGCGGTGGTGGCGGAAGGCCCGGAGCAGGCCGCACAGCGGCTCCGCTCCCCCGTGAGTCGGACGGCCATGCCGTCCACCACTCCGAAGGTCGCCTTCCTCCTGCCCGGACAGGGGCTGTTGCGCGACGGTGTCGGAGCGCATGCCTACCGTCTGCTCCCCGAGTTCCGGGAGAACTTCGACGAAATCGCCGGTGAGGCACGCCTGCGGTACGCCCTCGATCTCTCACCGGTCGTGACCACGGGCACCGATCCCGCCTGGTTCACCGACACGGTGCACCAGCAACTGGGGTTGCTGGCCCTCGGCTACTCCTTCGGCCGCCAGCTCGGGAGTTGGGACATCGAGCCTGCCGCGCTGCTCGGCAACAGCATCGGTGAGTACACCGCCGCCGCCCTCGCCGGCGTATGGAGGCTGCCGGACGCGGTGCGGCTGGTCCATGAACGTGCCCAGGCGATGCGGGACACGCCGCGCGGGCGGATGGCCACGGTCAACGCCACCCCGGACCGGCTCGCCCCGCTGCTCGCCCGCCACCCCGGCGTAGCTCTCGCCGTCACGGCGCCGGGCAGCACCGTGCTGTCCGGCACCGAGGAAGCCATCACCGGGTTCCTCTCGGACCCGGCGTCGCCCAGGGACCTGGAACCACGGATCCTGGAGACCGAACGCGCCTTCCACTCCGCTCTGATGGAGCCCGCTGCCGCGCGGCTGCGGGCGGCGGTCGCCGCCGTCCCCCATCAACCGGCCCGGTATCGCCTGATCTCCAATCTGACGGGCACCTGGACGGATCCGGACCTGACCGGGGACCCGGAGTACTGGGCCGGGCATCTGCGCGGCACCGTGCGGCTGGCCGACGGCATGGACCGTGTCCTGGCGGACGGCTGCGACGTCCTGATCGAGCTGGGACCCGGCGCCTCGATGCTCGGAGGGCTGCGGCAGGCCGACGGCTGGGACGCCGACAGACTGGGCGTCGTCCCCCTGGCCAACTCCGCGGCTCCCGGGGACACCGGTCTGCTGCGGGCGCTGGGCACCCTGTGGGAGCGGGGTCTGGACATCCCGCTCGAGACTCTGACGAGCGCCGGTGATCCCTACCGCTGCTCCCTGCCGGCTCATCCCCTGAATTCGCGGGACCCCGAAGCCTCGGAGGCTCCCCGGGCACCGGCCGGAGAAGTGACGGCCGCAGCGACCGCCGGGCGATCCGCCGCCCCGGAGGAACAGCTGCGGCACGAGCTGGAGCGGCTGTGGTGCCGGACGCTGGGCGTATCGGCGGTCGACGACCACGACGACTTCTTCGCCCTGGGCGGCGAATCGCTGCTGGCCGTGCACTTCATGAACCGGGTCGGACACCACACCGGCCGGCACGTGCCGGTCGCCGAGTTCTCCGCGAAGGCGACCTTCGGTCGGCTCGTCCAACTGGCCGGGCGCGGCACGTCCCTTGGCCCTGACGGCATGTCCTCCGGCACACCGGAACGGCAGACGCCCGGCCTCGTCACTCTCCGCGCCGCGGGGAGCAGGCCGGCACTGTTCCTGGCCGCCGACGGGCTCGGCACGACCGCCGGTTATCGGGCTCTCGCGAAGCGGCTGGACGACGACCGGCCCGTCTACGGTCTGGAGACCTCGGCCGCCCCCCGGGGGCGGGACACGATCGAGGACATCGCCGCCCGGCACATCGAGGTACTCAGACGGGTCCGGCCACACGGACCGTATCTGCTCGGCGGGTGGTCCTTCGGCGCCGTCGTGGCACACGAGATGGCACACCAGCTGATGGCGTCCGGTGCGGAAGTGGGGTCGCTGCTGCTCCTGGACGGCCATGTACCCGCCACCGGCGGACTCCCCATCGCGTCCGTCCCGGGATTCCTGCGAAGTGGCCTGCGCCTCCAGCTTCAGGCAACCCTCGGCTACGGGACCGTGGGCGCACTGGTCCGTGGAGCGCCCCGGTCGCGCCGCCTGTTCAACGCCAACATCCGCGCCCTGTGGAGGTACCGGCCGCGGGCGCTCGGATGCCCGGCGGTGTTCCTGACGACACGGGGCACCGCGTACGCGGAGTCGCAGCGCGTCGGCCTGGGGGCCGTCTATCCCCGTGGTGTTCGGGTGCGTCCGGTCGGTGGCGGCCACTGGAGCATGCTCGCCGAGCCGCACGTCGGACAACTCGCCGAGACGATCCGGTGGTCGCTGGAGAGCGCGGCACCGGTGGCCGGGGCCGCCGAGCACGTCGACGGGATGGGAGTGACATGAGCGGTCCGTCCGATCAAGGCGTCTCCTTTCTCGGCTCAATCCATCGCGGCCGGCTCCGCTGGGATCTCCTCGACCCGTTCCCCTGCCAGGACGCGCATGAGAGGAGCGCCGGGGATCTGGTGATCGGCGATCTGCGCACCCTGCTGGAGGAGCGAGCCGAGCCCGATGGCACGGACCGGACGGCAGCGCTGCCGGACGGTCTGCTGGACGCACTGCGCGAGGGGGGTTTCCTCCGGGCAGGGCTCGATGCCCGTATGGGCGGCCTGGAACTCTCCCCGTTCAACATCTTCCGTATGGTGTCCGCCGCCGCCGCTCGCTCCGTACCGACCGCGATGATCCTCGCGGTCGAGAACGGCCTGGGACTCGCGGCTCTGCTCACTCACCTGCGGCCGGGGCCACTGCGCGACTTCGTCCGCGAACGCGTACGGGCGGGGATCATCTCGGGACTTGCCGACACCGAGCCCGACGGAGCCTCCAACCTGCGGCGGTTCACGACGGCCACACCGACCGGGGACGGCTCCGGCTACCTGCTCGACGGTGAGAAGCTCTTCGTCGGCAACGCCCCGATCGCCGACCATCTCATCGTGTCGGCGTCCGTGCGGGAAGGCGGAGCGGAGCGCCGCCGGCTGCTGGTCGTGGACACCCGCACCACCGGAATGGGCATCACCACGCAGGACTTCGCCGGTATCCGGGGGTTCCCCATCGGCCGGGTCGTCCTCGACCAGGTCGTCGTTTCCCGCGAACGCGTGGTGACCGGGCCGGAGGACGACACCGTGCGGCTCACCCCGGCGGCGGCGGTCATGGCCAGAGGGGGTCGTGTCCATCTCACCGCGGCCCCTTCGCTGGCCATCGCCAGGCAGTGTCTGGACTGGTCCCAGCGGTTCGTCCGGGAGCGTGTGATCGACGGCCGCCCGCTCGGCGCCTACGCCGAGATCCAGCGGCAGCTCGCGGAGACCGCCTCCGAGGTCTTCGCCCTCGAAGCCGTGGCGGAATGGGTGCTGCTCGCGCCGGCCGGGACGGCCCGCGCGGACACCTCCCTGGAACAGAGCGCGATCAAGAACATCGGCACCGGCATCGCCGACCGGGTCGTGAGTCGCACGGTGGCACTGCTGGCGGGTGAGGGATACGAGACGGCCCGGAGCAAGCAACGGCGGGGAGCCGACCGTCTGTTCCCGGTCGAACGTGCCCTGCGGGACAGCTGGGCCTTCCGTATCGCCGGCGGAGTGGATTTCCACTTCGACCAGGTCATGGCCCGCCGGCACATCATGCCGCACTACCTCGCTTCGACCGTGCCACCGGATTCGCCCCCTCGTGACGGCGGCCGCCGGCAGCCCACGGACTGCGGACCGCCCATGCTCTCCGCCCGCAACCGGCACCATCTGCGCGCTCTCACCCGGGAGGTGGAGGAGTTCCCCTCTCTGTGCCGCGCGCTGGTACGGCGCCGGCCCGATCCGGCCGCCCCGGACGCCGAGGCGCGACCTCTCATCCTGCTCAACAGACTGGCCAACGAACTGCTGACCGGGTGCCTGGCACTTGCCCGTGCCGCGACGCTCGCCGTCGCGGGGCGGGCGGACGCCCAGGACCTGGCCGATGTCTACTGCGCCGGCGCACGCCACCGTGTGACCGGTCTGCGCGAATGCCTCACGGACACCGAAGCCCCGGACCACCGGAGGCTCGCGGCCGGGCTGCTGGCCGGTCCCTCCGGCCGCCCCGCCGACGAAGCGAAGGAGTCACGATGAACGAGATCCTGCCCTCCGACTACATGACCTCGTCCGAGTACGCCGCCGATCCCTACACGCCCAACGCGGAGTTGCGGGGAAAGTGCCCGGTGCACCGCATCGACTTCCCCCCGACCGCCGAGTCGTACCTCGTCGTCGACTACAAGCATGTCCGGGCCGGGTTCACCGATCCCCGGTTGTCGAAGCGGCTCGACAACGGGCCCGCCTGGTTCCACCGACGCATGCTGGAGAACAGCGCGGTCCTCGCGTACAGCATGGTCACCTGCGATCCGCCGGAACAGACCCGGCTGCGGCGGCTGGTGAGCAGGGCGTTCACCAATCAGCGGATGGAGGCGCTGCGCCCGAAGATCCAGAAACTCACCGACGACCTCATCGACGCCTTCCCCGAGTCGGGTGAGGTCGACATGCGCGCCGACTTCGCGATTCCCCTCCCTCTCACGGTGATCTGCGAACTCATCGGCGTGCCTCTGGAGGACCGCCCGCAATTCCGCGAGTGGGCCTTCGTTCTCAACCAGTCCGCCTTCGTCGAGGGCGAGATCGCCACCCGTCGCCGTGCGGCGAGCGAGGCGGTGCACGAGTACTTCTCGCGGCTCATGGTGCTTCGACGGCAAGCGCCGTGCGACGACCTGATCACCGCCATCGTCCGGGAGGCCGACGCCGATGGATCCTTCACCGAGGACGAGCTGGTGTCCACGCTGATCTTCCTGCTGATCGCCGGACACGAGACCACGTCCAACCTCATCGGCAACGGAATCCTGGCCTTGCTGCGCCACCCCGGCCAGTTGGACCTGCTCAGGTCGGACCCGTCGCTGATGGGCTCCGCCATCGAGGAGTTCCTGCGCTTCGAGGGCCCCGTCGAGCGTGGCACCCCAAGGTTCGCCACCGAGGACATGACCGTCGGCGGCACGGAGATTCCCAAGGGGAGCTTCGTCCTGCTGTCGGTGGGTGCCGCCGATCGCGATCCGGCCGAGTTCGAGAACCCCGACGAACTGGACATCACCCGCTCGCCCAACCGCCACATGGGCTTCGGCCACGGAGCACACTTCTGCCTGGGAGCGCCGCTGGCAAGGATCGAAGGACAGATCGCCTTCGAGACCCTGCTGCGCCGTGTGCCGTCCATGGAGCTGGCCGTGGAGCCGCGGCAGCTCCAGTGGATCGCGGACACCTCCATCAACCACGGTCTGGAGACGCTCCCGGTCAGGATCGAGAAGCGGCGGGCGTCCGGTGAGTGATGACCGTACGTCTCATCTGACGCCGCTCTCCGGCACGTCCTGGTCGCTCTGGAGACGGGCGGCCGTGCGGAGCGCCGGATTCACCGCGGACCGGGTGCTGGCGGTGACCGACGACGAGTTCGCGCGCCTGGCCGACAAGGAGGGCGACACCGCACCCCCCTCCCCGTCGTACCAGGAGGGTTACGCGCGGGCCTGGCAGCGCGTGTCGGACCGACTGGCCGTCGTCTGCCGGGACGCGCGCTTCCGCGAAGCCGTCACTTGGCAGAACCCCGACGCCGTCGTCAACTCCGTGGAGAACGTGGCATTGGCGCCGTGCTTCGACGGGGGCGTCCCGCCTTCGAAGCACCGCAAGAGGCTGCTGACCGCGACGAGTTATCTCCAGAGATACGCGCTGAAGAACGACTCGATCGGCTTCTTCGGTCCGGTGGGGTGGGCGCGGCTGACCGACGAGGCGCCGCCGTTGCGGGTGACGACCGGTCCGACGCTCCTGGCCCGCAGGACCGTCTACTTCGAGCACTGGGCCATCGACGCCGTCGCCGACGCGTTCGCCGGAGATCCGGGGCTGAAGCCGTTTCTGCGACCGGTCCCCTCTCCGGAGAACGCCGTGCTCCATGGGACGGTCATCACCGCCTCGGGCAGGCACGTGGCCCTGTCCGAGTTGGAGCGGCTGGTGGTGCGGGCCTGCGACGGCTCCCGTGACTTCGCCGAGGTCGCCGACCATGTCGCCGACCGCCACGAGGGGTGCGCTCCCGCCCCGGAGGTCCTGCGCGTTCTGGACGACCTGCGGGACCGGGGCATCCTCGTCGCCGATCTGCGGGTGTCCCCGGGTGAACGTCCCGAGGAGCAGTTACGTGAACACCTGTCCGGCCTGCCGGCGTCCGGGCCCCGGGACCGTGCCCTGGCCGCCCTGGCGGATCTGAACGAGGCCCGGGGCCGGGTCGCGCGGGCCGCGGGCGACCCCGGGGCGCTGCGCACGGCGATGGCCGATCTGCACACGGCGTTCAGCGAGGTCTCGGGCGTGGCGGCGAACCGGAGGCCGGGCGCGATGTACGCGGGGCGGACCCCGGTGTACGAGGACACCGTCAGAGACGTGCGGATCGACCTGGGCAAGCCGCTGCTGGACGCGGTGTCGGCGCCTCTGGAGCTGCTGCTGGAGAGCGCCCGCTGGTTCACCTGGGAGGTGGCGCGTGCCTACGAGGAGCGGTTCGGGGAGGTCTTCTCCCGCATCTGTGCGCGCACCGGTCGGCAGAGCGTGCCGCTCGCCCGTCTGCTGGCGGCGCTCACACCCGACCTGGTGTTCTCGTTCAAACAGTTGCCGCCGCTCGTCGAACGGTCCGCCGACCTGCTGCGGCGCAAGTGGTCGGCGATTCTCGACATCCCGTCCGGGCTGAGCAGATACGAGGTGAGTGCCTCGACCCTGCGAGAGACGGTGCTGCGGGAGTTCGCCTCTCCCGCGGCACGCTGGTCGGGCGCGCTGCGGCACTCACCCGACCTCATGATCGCGGCCGGGAGCCCGGAGGCCATCGCCCGTGGCGAGTTCCTCGCGGTCCTCGGGGAACTGCACGTGAGCGCGAACACGCTCGAAGCACGGGCCTTCGTGGCGCAGGCGCGGGACCCGGCCTGGCTGCGGGCCGCGGAGGCGGCCGACCATGCCGGCCGGCGTGTGGTGTCCCTGCCGTCCCGCAACTCCAGCGGGGTCAACTCACGCACCCATCCTTCGGCGCTGTACACATCGGAGTTCACGTATTGGACCATGTTCTCCGATGTGGTGGACAGGCCCGACGGGCTGCTTCCGGCGGGCTGTCTGGACGTCATCGACCGGGCGGGCCGACTACGAGTGGTGTCCCGCCTCGACGGCAGGGAATTCGATCTGTTCGAGGTACTCGGCGAGACTCTCGGCTGGGCGGCGATGAACGGCTTCAGCATGCTCACACCGGCCCGACATCACCCTCGCGTCACCGTCGACAGACTGGTGGTCGCGCGTGAGAGCTGGCGATTCGACGCCGCGGAACTGGAGTGGGCGCGACAGCGTGACGGCGGCGACCGTTTTCTCGGCGCGCGGCGCTGGCGTGCCCGCCACGCCATCCCCGAGCGGTGCTTCTACTCACTGCCGACCGAGCCCAAGCCGCAGTTCGTCGACTTCACCAGCCTCGTCCTGGTCGATCTGTTCGCGCGGGGGCTCAAGCGCGCGGCGGACGCCGGGGGAAGTGTGGGGCTCACCGAGATGCTGCCGGACCTCCACGAGACGTGGCTGACCGATGGAACGGACGGACGCTACACCTGCGAACTGCGCCTGGTCGCGGTGGACCGGAAGGGAGAACAGGGAACGTGAGGCGCTACCGGGTCGTCGTCAACGAGGAGGGTCAGTACGCCCTGTGGCCCTTGGAGCGGCAGGTGCCCGCCGGCTGGGCGGACACCGGTTGTCACGGAGAAAGGGAGCGGTGCCTGGCGTTCGTCGAAACGGTCTGGACGGATCTGCGCCCGCGCGGCCGGAGAGGGGGCACAGCCACCGACGCGGGCTCAACGGGGAGCGCGGGAGGGGAGGCCACGTGGCCCACGCTGCACGACGCGTTCGAGGAACAAGCCGCACGTACACCCCGGCGCATCGCGGTGGAGTACGAGGGTGGCACGCTGTCGTACGGTGAGCTTGAGGTCCGCTCCAACCAGGTGGCGCACGTGCTGCGGCAGCACGGTGTCGGCCCCGAGGTACTGGTGGGTGTCTGCGCCGAACGTTCACCCGAGCTGGTCGTGGGGCTGCTGGGTGTCCTCAAGGCCCAAGGCGCGTACGTTCCCCTGGACCCGGAGTATCCGACGGATCGACTCTCCTTCATGGCGAACGACTTCGTGGCACACGATGCCGAGGTCCCGCTGGTTCTCACCCAGCGTCATCTGGCCGACAAGGTCCCGGGCGCGCGCGTGCTGCTCCTGGACGACGCGTCGCTGTGGGAGGCGCCGACGTCGGCGCCACCCGCCCGGCGGGCGGGCCCGGCCGACCTCGCCTACGCCATCTACACCTCCGGTTCCACCGGGAAGCCGAAAGCCGTGCTCAACGGTCACCGGGGGGTCCGTAACCGGATCGACTGGATGCAACGGACGTACGGCCTCACGGCGGATGACGCGGTGCTCCAGAAAACCCCTACCAGTTTCGATGTGTCGGTATGGGAGTTCTTCTGGCCGCTCATGACGGGCGCGCGCCTGGTACTGGCCAGGCCGGGAGGCCACAGAGATCCGGCGTACCTGCGGGATCTCATCGTGGAGAGATCAGTGACGACCGCCCATTTCGTCCCCTCCATGCTGGGGGTGTTCCTCCAGGAGCCGGGGATCGGGAGTGCGACGAGCCTGCGCCGGGTGATCTGCTCGGGCGAGGCTCTGCCGGCCGACACCGCACGGGAGTTCACTCGGCGTTTCCCCTGGTCGGAGCTGCACAATCTCTACGGCCCCACCGAGGCCGCCATCGACGTGAGCGCGTGGCACTGCCACCCCGCTGCCCTCGAAGGGCGGACGTCCGTGCCGATCGGCCGGGCGATCCAGAACATGCGCCTGCACGTCCTCGACGAGACCGGGGACGCCGTCGCCGCGGGGACACGCGGAGAACTGCATATCGGCGGAGTCGGACTGGCCCGCGGATATCTCGGCCGTCCCGGACTGACCGCGGAGAAGTTCGTGCCCGACCCGTTGGGCCTTCCCGGCAGCCGTCTCTATCGCACGGGCGATCTCGCCAGTCAGGACGCCGAGGGTGTCGTGGAGTTCCACGGGCGGATCGACGACCAGGTCAAACTGCGCGGGCTGCGCGTCGAACTGGGCGAGATCGATGCCGCGCTCCGCTCCCTGACGTGGGTGCGGGACGCGGCGACCGTCCTGCGGGAAGACGTTCCCGGCGATCAGCGTCTCATCGCCTATGTGGTACTTGACGGGGACATGCTGGACTCCGCGCTCACTCGGAAGGAACTCGGCGCCTTCCTGCCCGACTTCATGATCCCCACGTCCTTCGTCCCGTTGAGGGCGTTTCCCCTCACCCCTAACGGAAAACTGGACCGGAAGGCGCTGCCCGCTCCGGTCTCCCGGGGCAGGCCCCGGCCGCGCTGAGCGCCTTCACGGCCGCTGAACGGCCTTACTCCTTGGGGCAGGGCGGCTGGTACTCCAGCCCCGGAAAATAGTGTGCCCATTCGGCTCGGGTTATCGGGGGGTGGTCCTGGGCGCAGGCGCGGGAGACGGCGCTCGGCGTATCGGTGTCCCAGATCTGTGCGGTGCTGTCACCGGCGCCCGCCGTGACGATCCTGCTGCCGTCCGGCGTGAACACCACGGCCTGGAGGGCACCGAGGTGCCCGGTGAGAACGGTGAAGGCGGGGGCGGCTTCAGCACCGGCCAAGTCCCATACGCGGGCCGTGCGGTCGTAACTGCTGGTGGCAAGGGCCTTGCCGTCGGGGCTGAACGCGAGCCCGCTGATGACGTCGCCATGACCGCGCAGGATACGGACGGGCGACGGGCGGCCTCGGAGGTCGGAGACGTCCCAGAGCCGTACGGTCCGGTCGTCGCTGCCGGAGGCCAGAGTGCGGCCGTCCGGGCTGAACGCGAGGGCCGCGACGAAGTCCTTGTGCCCGGCAAGGGTCGCCAGCCGGGCGGGGCGGCGGGGATCGGTCACGTTCCACAGCCGTACGGTCCGGTCGTCGCTGCCGGAGGCCAGGGTCCGGCCGTCCGGGCTGAACACCACCGGTTTGACGTTGAGGGTGTGAGCGGGCAGCTCGGACACGCTTACGGGCCGGGTGACTTCGGTGATGTCCCACAGCCGGATCGTACGGTCGTAGCTGCCGGAGGCCAGAGTGCGGCCGTCGGGACTGAAGGTCACCGAGAAAACGGTGTCGCTGTGACCGGTGAGTGCGGTGCCGTGACGGGACGGGGCGCGGGGATCGGTGACGTTCCACAGGCGGATCGTGCGATCACGGCTACCACTGGCCAGCGTACGGCCGTCGGGGCTGAAGGCGACCATGAAGACGGCGTCGGGATGAGCGGTGAACGTGGACAGTTCGACCGGGCGATGCGGGTCGGTGACGTTCCACAGGCGGATGGTGCGGTCGTGGCTGGCGGTGGCGAGCGTACGGCCGTCGGGACTGACCGCCACCGAGCTGACGACCTGGCTGTGGCCGCTGACGGTGGTGGCCATGGTGCTGAGGAGGGCGTCCCGGGTGGCGTTCCCGGGCGCGAGCCGGTAGCCGGCGAGGCTGAGCTGCACGGCGAGTGAGGGCTTGAGCAGGCGGAGCCCCACCGCCTCCCCGGCGGCTTTCTGGGCGAGGGCGATATTGCGCTGCTGAGTGACCTCTTCCTCCATCCGCAGGGCGTACACGGTGGCTCCGCTGGCGGAGACGAACAGGACGGCCAGGAGCGCGACGAATTGGCGGAGCAGGCGTACTCGTCGGCGTACCCTCGTCGCTTCGGCGGCCTCCGCGGCGACGCTCGCGTCGAGGAACGCCCGCTCGCGCTCGGTCAGCGCGGTGTCCGGGAGCTCTTGCGCGGCGGCGAGGCGGGTGCCCCGGTAGAGGGCGTCGGGGTCGCGGTCCAGTGACTCCCAAAGGTCCGTGGCCTCGGTGACACGGCGGTGCGTACGCAAGGAATCGCGGCCGTCCGACAGCCAGCGGGTAAGCCGTGGCCAGCAGCGGATCAGTGCCTCGTGGGCGATCTCGATGCGGTCCCGGTCAAGGGTGAGAAGTCGGGAGCCGGCGACGCGTTCGAGAACGATGGTGGTGTCGGGTGTGCTGTCGAGTTCGGCGCGCGAGATCTGGCGCTTGGTGTCTTCGGTTCCCTCACCGAGCGCGGTGAGGCGCACGAAGATCTGGCGGGCGAGCTGCCGCTGTGGAGGGTTGAGTGTGGAGTAGGCGACTTCCGCGGTCTGGGCGAGGGACCCTTCAAAGCCTCCGGCCGCCTCGAAGCCGGCGAGGGTGAGGGCGTTGCCGCGCCGACGGCGCCAGGTTTCGAGGAGAGCGTGGGACAGGAGAGGGAGAACGCCGACCCGGCCGTGGGCTTGCGCGGTGAGGGTGGCGAGGAGGGCGGCTTCAACCGTGAGGCCGGCGTGGCGGGCGGGTTGGACGATGGCACGGCGCAGTTCGTCGGTGGTCATGGGGCCGACGGTGATCTGGGCGTCCCGGAGGGCGTCGACGAGGTCCGGATGGTGGGTGCAGTGGACGTAGAAGTCGGCACGGACGGCGAGGACGACACGGCAGCGGCTGTTGGGGGCCTGGGCGGCCGAGACGAGGGCGGAGATGAAGGCGGCGCGCTCTCCGGGGTCGGAGCAGAGCGTGAAGGTCTCCTCGAACTGGTCGATGAGGAAGACGAGTTCAGCATCGGACGGGCGGTCGGTCATGATCTGACGGACGATGCGATGCAGGCCGAGGGGGTCGCCGGTGAGCTCGGTGAGCAGCTCTCCTGGAGTGTTGCGGGCAAGGGTGGACAGTTGGATGGCGCACTCTTCGAGCGGGTGCGGGCCAGGGGTGAGCACCAGTGCGTCGGGCACACGAGGGAGCAAACCCGCCCGCAGAATCGACGACTTGCCGGAACCGGAAGCCCCGAAGAGGGCGAGAACGCGCTGCCGTGGCAGCCTGGCGGCGAGTTCGCCGACGAGGCGTTCGCGTCCGAAGAAGGAGTCGGCGTCGTCGGGCTGAAAAGCGGCGAGCCCTGCGTAGGGCGGTCTTCCCTTGTCCTGCTTGACGGGGGCGGCGACGGCGATCATCGCGGCCGTCTTGCGCCAGATGCTCTCCCACTCCTCCTCGTCACCGCCGCACACCCGTACGTATGCGAGGGTCACGGCGAGCGTCGGCAGTTGCCGCCCCGCAGCAGCGCCGGACAATGTCGCGATCGAGTAGTGCGCACGCTCCGCGAGTATCCGGTACGCGGGGTTGCCCGCCTTCTGGCGTAACAGTCGTAGACGTGCCGCGAACTGCAGTATGGGCCCGTCCCCCGGGTCCAGTGGGCGCTCACCACGTGACACAGCCGCCGCTCCCCCCGAATTGGCCAAGTTGTTCAGTATCCGATTGCTCAGTACCCAACAGCTGATCCCGAACAACCCGTAACGACCAAGCCGAATGGGACACCTCGCAGAAGAGAACGGAAGCCCATGCCACCGAGTACTCGGACGCCTCGGCAAACGTGCGTTCTCCGACACGCCCTCCCCAGGCGGCGGCGCGTTGCCCCACCAAGACGGTGTGCTGTGTGGGGTTGGTTCGTTGCTGTGTATGGGGCGGGGTACGTGGAGTTGGATTGTTCCGCTCGACTCCACGCACATGAGGGCCAGGGCCTGTCTTCAAAGTAGCGCCGTCCGCCCGTAGGGCGGGCCTGCGCCCGCCGCGGAGCGGCAGATGTCTCGTTGGTGCGGTGCATCGCAAGGCGGAGGATCGGCCTCGTACTGGGCGTACTTGGTCGATTCCGACAACGCGGCGAGGTGCCGTGCCA
>NZ_JBHUZM010000056.1:0-45645 GCF_042667665.1 Streptomyces sp. NPDC057307
TCAAAGTCCCGCCTGGCCTGCGACGCCTGGCACGGCACCTCTCCCCCGTAGGCCCTAGGGGGCCACGGGAGGTGCCCCCTGCGTTGTCGGAGTCGCCCAAGTACGCCCAGTACGAGGCCGATCCTCCGCCTTGCGATGCACCGCACCAACGAGACATCAGCCGCTTCGCGGCGGGCGCAGGCCCCGCCCTACGGGCGGACGGCGCTACTTTGAAGACAGGGCCTAGGCCGGAACGGGGTCGGCTCCGAGATCGCGCCGCATAGCGTCACGTGGCCCAGTAAGCGCAGCCTCATACTCGGCGCGACCACCGGAGTATGCCGCCTCGCCGGCAAGCGTGCCGGCCGCAGCGAGATCCCGTACGTCACGAAGGCGGCGGAAGACGTTCTCGGACGCAGTAGCGACCTCCGACGCGGCTGTGATCGACATCTGATAGCGCGTGCCGTAGCAGGGGGCGAAACTGTCGCGGGCAGAGCGTTCTTTCTCAAGGGGGTCCAGGTCCTGGTTTCGGGCCAGTTCGCGAAAGGCGTTGCGCGCCTGGGAGAGGCATGCGAGGTAGTCGCTGTAGAGAACTTGGCGCATGCCGAGGAGGCGGTCGTCCCTCTCGCGTCGCCAGCGGCTGCGATCGAGCAGAGCTGCGGAAGCGGTCGCGATCAAGGCACCAACTACCGCACTGGCCAGTGTCATCCACGGCATGGTGAGAAGGTAGGACGCCGCACTGTTATGCCGAACACCGCAGAAGTGGCCATCAGCCCGGAGCGCCGCCGGCCGAAAGGCGGTGCCGGCGTCTCCTGGGCCCGGCGTTGCCCACTGTTGGCTCCGCCGTGCACCACCGGTGTATGTAGGCCAGGACTCGACCGGCTGGTACTCCAGTCGTAGTTCGTGATCATCATGCATGAGCAGCTTGTCGTCGGCAGTGGCTGGTCTGGGATCGGGCCTGGTGGCGGTGTCGCCAGTCCCCGTCGTCAAAGCGCTGTGGCAGATGGAGATGACGACCACTGCGTGTTGCCGGAACGTCGACGAAGCAACCGCCCCCGTCCGCGACCGGAAAGGCGTCGAGAGCGCCTGTCGCGGGGAGGGCTTCATCGCTTTCCACTTGGACTGGGCACTGGTGAAGCTGCCACGCACAGAGGCTGTACGGCTCATCGACCTGCTGGCCCGCGTACCCATGTATCAGGAGCTCATCCGGCAGCGATGGACAGCCACGAGCCGGCGCATGAACGTACCCCTCATCAACTCATCAACTCATCAACGAGGAAAGGGACACCCCCTCGCCGAAGACGCGCTGCTGCGTCAAGGACGCCCGCATCCACTTGCCCTCTGCCCAGCATGGTGGTGGGACAACCGAGCCGGGGGAAGCGTAGGCGCATCCGGGAATCCGGCAGGCAACCTGTGCGGCAGGAGCCGTTCCTGTCACCCTGGAAGCCGGGGGCACCGCTTGCCGGGCAGCCTGACGGACCGAATGGATCGGCGGGGGACGAATGATCCCAGGCTTTCTGACGGACTTACCGACCTTCTGGGCGTTCGCGGTCGTGTGGGCCGGCGCTTTCACGACGTTCGTGGCGTACTCGCTGGTCCGCCTCCGCTACGTGCTCCGGCGTGACCGGCAGGCCATTGAACGCTTTTTCGAAACTGGTGCCGCCAAACCCGTTCTCGCCATGTATCGCCTTGAGGGAGAGCGGGCGGCGACACAGGCCGGGATCCTGCTGCTGTCCGCCAGGCCCCGCTCCTCCCGCGGCCGGAGCCGGGCGGTGCGGGAATCGCGACCGGAATCGCACCCCCTGCTTGCGGCACTCCGAAGGGCCGTTCACGACGCTGGAGGGAGCGGCTCTGTGGAGGAGGTGAGGGCATCGGGCCGCTTCCCGGCCTTCAGCACCCAACTGCGGCGGACAGCGCGGCGCAACCTTCCCGCTCGTCGGACGCGCGATATGCCCGGCGAACGGGAAGGGCGGGCGGCGGTGTTCGGTCTGTTCGCCGTCCTCCTCTACGGCATCGGGTTCTACAGTCGTCAGCCGGACGCGGGCGGGTTCTGGTTCGTGATCGCCCTGGCCGTGCATGTGCCGGTGGCGGGCTGGCTCGCGATCGCGAACGGCAGGGCGGGGGAGGACCAGTGGCCCGAGTTCGACGCGCTGTGCGAGCGCTGCGTCGCCCGGACGCGGGTTCGCGCCCCCAGACCGAAGCGGGTTGCCGTTACGGAACCCGCCCGTACCTCCGGCTGGGCCAATGACGGCGGTGTCGGCGCGTCCAGTTCATGTGGCGGCGGTGGTTGCGGCGGCGGGATATGAGGAGGCCCCGGCGTACTCCCGGTACCTGGCGGGCCGGCCGGCGCTTCCGGAACTGGAAGCAGCCGGTGCCGAGGGACTGGCCGGACGTGCACAGGGATGTCGCCTACCTCACCAGGAAGTTGGGCCGCTGGCACCCCGATACCCTCCTCGCCCGCTCACTGGTGTCCATGTGGCTCAGCACCCAGGGTCAGCATGCCCACGTCGTGAGACTGGCTGAAGCAGAAGTGGCCGACAGGACTGCGGAGTTCGGGGCCGACGACCCGGAAACCCTGAGGTCGCGACGTTCGCTCGCCTCC
This sequence comes from Streptomyces sp. NPDC057307, assembly GCF_042667665.1. Taxonomy (NCBI): domain Bacteria; kingdom Bacillati; phylum Actinomycetota; class Actinomycetes; order Kitasatosporales; family Streptomycetaceae; genus Streptomyces; species Streptomyces sp. NPDC057307. Next base: position 2,579 of record NZ_JBHUZM010000056.1, read on the forward strand.
GCCCTCCGCGCGCTCGGCGACCTGGACAAAGCCGTCATCGAAACGCGGTCCGTCGTGGAGGACTCCGTCCGGGTACTGGGCTCCGACCACGCCGACACGCATCGCGGCCGGGCGGATTTTGCCCAGTACCTTGCCGAGAACGGGAAACCGGCCGAGGGAGTGCGCCTGCTCCGCGCGCTGTACACAGAATCCAGGGCCTTCGGCCCGAAGCGGCAGGGAGAAACCCGTTCCATCCGCCACCAACTGGCCCTGGCGCTGGAACTCAGGGGCGAGTTCCGAGAAGCCCTCGACCTGCTGGACGAGGAGATCGCCGCCGAGTTGGTGACGGTCTACGGCATCGACGAGTTCGCCGGCGACTACAAGATGGAGCGTCTGCGGGAGTGGCGCAGTCGTCTGGTCGCCAAGGCGGCCAACAGGTAGTCCACGTTGGCTACTGAAACGGTCTACGCGGCATGCGAACCGCGCGCCTGTGCGCCTGTGCGCCTGAAGCCTCGGCCTCACGGTGGTTGGCCTGTTGGCCGTGGCCCTCTCTCGGCTGGATGCCCTCGGGCCGCCGAGGAGACGGTCGGCAGTGCCGCGAAGAGGGCCAGTCGAAGCGGTGCGCGTAGCGCAGGATCCTCACGCCTCCCGTGGGCGATGCCACCACCAGGTGAGTGCGCGAATCCGATTCGCTTCACGTCCACGGGAGGACGGCTGTGACGCGCCAGCCCATCACAACGTCGAAGTCGTACACCGCGGACCGGGCCTGGCTCGCGACCCGACGTATTTCTTGAATCTTTGTACGTGTGTCGGGCTCCATGCGGGCTGTCATCGGGCATTCGCCCAAGGCGGACAAGAAGGAACTCCAGAAGACTGGAGACTCCCGCAGAAATCATGTCAATGTACAACGTCCCGGGAAACACCAGGCCAGACGGTGCCTTAGTTCGGTGTGACTAGGACTGCGGGTGATTCGCGGTTTCGCGTCACATCAGACTGCCTGGCCGGCATGGCCGCTAAGTAGGAGGCCCCTCTGCTTGATTCCGCTATTCGATCCGCCCGCTTCACTTCCCCCGGCTCTCTTTGTTCTCGGCGCCCAGGGCGGTTGGCCCGGCCAGGTGGCGGATGACTAAAGTGCTGTGTCCGCCGGGTTGTGCGTCTGCGTCTGCGCGGCCGGCCTGTTCGGCCAGGATCTGCTGCAACACGGTTACTGTCGGCTCAGGGCTGTCCTCGCGCACGTAGCGGCACACCCTGGAGCTACAACTCGCAACGTGAATCGCGCCGTTGGCGCACCGGAGCGCATCGCAGCGCGAAACCTTGACTGCCTGGCGCATGACGGCCTGCTGGTGCTTTTCATGGACGGCGAGACCTCCGGCCCTGCGCTCATACCGGCTGACTTCCTGGCAATGAGCTGAGAGGCCGCCGGATTCATCTGATTCGGTGTGCAACATAGACCACGACCGCCGGTCAGCCAAACCGGCGATCGTGAAGAGCATTGAAGCCTCTCGCATTGCTCAAGCCGCAAGGATGCAATCAATGCCCCGTCCTCCCGCACTGAAGCTCTCCGAAGTTCTGGCGAAGGTCCGTATGAGTGCGTCGGTCTACTATCGGCTGCGCGCTCGTGGTCAGGCTCCGCGAATGATCAAGCTGCCCAATGGTGAACAGGGCAAACCGACCGTCCCGTAACCACCAATGGGATGAACCGGTCGAACGGCGCCGTCAGGCTCCGTCGATGGGCTCCCGCCGGGCAAGGTCCCGAGCGCGCGCGGATCTCCCGGCCCGGACGAATCCTTGTTGGGAGTTCTGCGAAGCCAATGAGGGCAATCAAGTGAACTGCCTGAACAGGACACGCCGGTGACGCATCGCGAGGTCCATCAGCCGGATGGAGTCGCCGGCGGACAACTGGGTGCGCCAGCCGCTGTTCATCGCGCCGGGATGCCTACCGCAGACGGGTGCGCTTCGTCGTGAAAGACCTCGATGTCTGTCCTGTGCAGTGCTGTTGCGCTCTCGACGGGTTCACCGCCGCCGGGATTGCGGGCGAATCGGGGGAAGGCTCCGGCGGAGACCTGTACGCGGAGCCGGTGTCCCTTCTTGAAGCGGTATGCGGTCGGTGAGAGCCGCACTGTCGCGCGGGTGGTGTCGTCGCTGACATCGAGGTGAACGAGGTCGTCGCACACGTTGAGCGACTTGCCGTTCGGATCGACGTCGCACAGTCGCACGAAGACGTCGACGCTGGGACGGTCCGCGCGCACCCAGATGTCCGCGGTGACCTCACCGATCACCTCAAGGTCGTTGGTGAGTGGTGCGCCGGTGAAGGTGAGTACGTCGGGGCGCTCCTCCAGCTTCCGGTTGTCGACGGGGCCCGCTCCGGCGGGGGTGAGTTTGGCCCCACCCAGGGAGGGCGTGGGGTCGTTGGGGTCGTAGGTGAACGTCGACGGTGGTTCCGCGGATCCCGCTGTGGTGGTGAGGGTGCCGTTGCCGCGGAGGTACAGCCGCTGGGGTTCGTACCCGGCAGGCGGCCACGCTTCGAAGTCGCGCCACTCGTCCGCGCCCATCACGTACAGCCGCACCGGAGCCTGGTGTGGGGGTTCTTGCCCGGTGGCGACGGCGGAGGCCCACTCGACGACCTCGGTGACGGACGCGCCCATACCGCGAGGGTCGGCATGCCACCACGGCCCGACGGTCAGTCGGGGCTCACGGCCCGCGTCAACGAGGGCGGTGAAGTCCCGGAGCTGGTCGGCGAGGAAGATGTCGTACCAGCCGGTGACAGAGCTGACGGGCACAGTGACGTCCGAGACGGTGCCGCTGCGGTCCAAGTCCTCCCAGTACATGCTGCTCTGATCGTGGTTCACGATCTGTTGGAAGAACTGTGATGTCCGGCCGAGCATCGCCTGGTCGACGTCCGTGATCGGCAAGGTGTTCATGGCGTTGGCGATGCGGCGCCGGTCCGCGCCGACCATCGACCGGAGCAGGTAGCCGCGCTGTTCCTGTGCGGCGGGCAGAGGTGAGCCGTTGTGGGACTGCGGTGCGGTGTTCCAGGAAAAGTTAGTGATTGTCTCGAGGTCGACGCGGCCTGGCCGGGTGAGGCTGAGAGCGAGCCGGGAGGAGGTGATGTGCGGGACCATGGCCTTGACCTCGGGAGGGGCGGCATCGGCGATGGCCCATTGGGTGTAGCCGAAGTAGCTGGATCCGGCGAGGATCACCCGGCCACTCGACCAGGGTTGGTCGGCGAGCCACCGGAGTGTCGCGAGACCGTCGGCGCGTTCGCCGCGCATGGCCAGGAACTCGCCGTCGGATCCGAACGTGCCACGGGTGCTGACCATCAGTACTTGCAGTCCGCGTTCGGCGAGGACGGGTCCGTAGAGCCATCCGAGGGGGCCGCCGCGCCCGTAGGCGGTGCGGACGACGACGACCGGCACCTCGCGGAGTGATCGTCCGCCGGTGTCGCGCGGGGCCCAGTGGTCGGCGACGAGCGTGGCACCGTCATCCATCGGTATCTTCAGGCCGCGTTCGACGTGGACCCGGCGTGAGCTGGCGGGCGGGAGCGGAGCCATGCGCTCGGCGAGGCGCCCGATTGCGGTCATGGTCATGCCTCCGGGGTGAGCGCGATGCGGCCGACGAGGTCGCGGCTTTCCATGCGCCGGTGGGCGGTGATGGCCTGGCTGAACGGCAGAACTTCGACGTCGGTGTCCGCCAGGCCGGCAGCGGTCGCCTGGACGGCCGCGGCAAGGGCGGCGGGAACGACCTCTGGATGGGCCGGCAGGAACGCGCCGGCGTTGTAGCCGCTCACGGTGACACTGCGGAACCAGAGCTGGTTGGTGTCCACTTGGTGGCCCCAGTCATCAGACGCGTTGCCCGCGGCGACGAGACGGCTGCCCGGCAGCATCACGTCGAGGCTCTGGGTGCGGAGCGTTCCGCCGACGGGGTCGATCACCACGTCGAACTTCTCGTCGCCGAGCGCGCCGTGCAGGTCTGTGGAGTCCACGATCCGGTCGTAGGGAAGCTTCGTCGCCTCGGCGGCGGCGAGCTTGCCCGGCCGAACCGTGCCGACGACGCGGGACGCGCCGAGCTGCTTCGCGACGCCCGGGAAACCGGCGGACAGGCCGCCGAGAGCGCCATGCACAAGAACCCTCTCACCGTCGACCAGATGCGCGACCCGCGTCAGCGCGACGTGCGCCATCGCGGCGTTCGGAAGTACCGATACGGCGAGGGCCGGGTTGATGCCGCGCCCCTCGATCGAGACGGTCAGCGGAGCCTTGGCGATGTAGACGGAGGCGTACCCGCCGGTGCCGGTGCCTGCGGACAGAGCGACTACCTGTTCCCCGACGGTCAGCCCGGCCACGCCGTCGCCGAGTGCGCGGACCGTACCGGCGACCTCAAGTCCGGGTACGAACGGTGGCTGTGGCATGCCGGGTTGGTCCTTGTACCGGCCCTGTCTGAAGAACACGTCGATCAGGCCGACCGCGGCGTGTGAGACGTCGATCGCGATCTCTCCGGGGCCCGGGGTCGGGTCCGGGAGGCCGGTAACGAGCTTGAGAGTGGCCGGGTCGCCGAACTGCGTGGCTTGTACTGCCCGCATGGATCTGTCCTCTCCTCCAGTGGATGACTGGCGCTTATAGATTTAACGCTCCTTGTGATGCGTTATGAGAACGGTAGCACGGTCGCCCGCTTAGCGCATCACGGCGCGCGTTATAGTGCTCATATGAAGGAGCGAGCGCGGTCGGCGCAGGACAAAGCGCAACGGTCGGAGGATCTGCTGCGCGCCGCCGAGGCGCTGGCGACGGAGCTCGGCGGCGTCCGATTCATCACGGTGCAGGCAGTCACCGAGCGGGCGGGCCTGCACCGCACCGGCGTGCGCCGTTACTACTCGAGCAGGGAAGAGCTGTTGCTCGAGCTCGCAGAGCGCGGATGGAGTCAGTGGCGGGCCGCGATCTCTACGGCGGTGGCCCAGCGAGCCGGCCTCGGACCGGAGGACGTCGCCGGCGTCGTCGCGGACACGATCACCACGCTGCCGGTGTTTTGTGACCTCCTCACCCACGTCACGTTGACGCTCGAGGGCGATGTCGACATGGAACGCGCACGCCAGTACAAGACCGCGTCGTTCGCCGCGTACGACGCGATCGTCGACCACCTCGGCCTCGTGAGCTCGATGACCCCGGACCAGTTGCGCGGACTCCTCGCGGCGACGCTCGCGCTGGCCGCGAACGGATGGCAGGTGTCACACCCGACGCCCACCCTTGCCGCGCTCTACGAGCAAGTGCCCGAATGGGGCCACGTCGCGTTCGACTTCGCCCCACGGTTGAAGCTGCTCCTGTCCGCGCTCGCGATCGGTTTGCGTGTCGTCACCGCGGACACCGGCCCGAGTCCGGGGGCGGACCAGAGAGTCTCCGGTCCCTGAGCCTCGGCGACCTCGGAACGCGACTGGGGCCGGAAGCGGCACCCAGGTGCGCCGTGTCCGCCCAGCACGCGAACCCCGCGTCCGTGAGCGCGGTAGTCACTCCGTGTCGCCGGGCAGGGCGTAGACGTCGCCGCACCGCAGGTGGGAGGGCGCGAGCAGGGCTTGACGTCCGGCCGCCGGTTTCCGGCACCGGATGCCGATCTCCCGGCGTTGGAACGAGTCTCGCGGCACTGCTGGGCTGCCTGCCTGCCTGCCTGCCTGCCGGTCGGCCCGATCCGCGGACGGTGCGCCGCAGACCGCTCGGCCGACGTCTGTCCGCTGGTTTCCCGGCGCGGCACCACGAGATGATCGATTCCGGGGGGTCGGCTGCACGCACGGGACGGGGGCGTCCAACGCCACTGTGTGAAGACAGAGTTGGACACCGGCGGTGGGAGGAGGAGTCCACGGGCGACGAGGAGGGCGCTTTATTGGCGTCCTGGCCCGGGAATGCCCCGCAACTGCTGGTCAGAGCTGGGATACCGATGGGCGACAGCGGGGGTAAGGGGACGTTTCGACTCGCGGCCCAGGCGGTGTACAGGCCAGGGCACCTGACCGGCATCCGCCCCGGTCAGGTGCCCTTCCCCTGGTGCCTAGAAGAAGCCCAGCTTCTTCGGCGAGTACGACACCAGCAAGTTCTTCGTCTGCTGGTAGTGGTCCAGCATCATGCGGTGGTTCTCGCGGCCGATGCCCGACTGCTTGTAGCCGCCGAACGCCGCGTGTGCCGGGTAGGCGTGGTAGCAGTTCGTCCAGACCCGGCCCGCCTGGATCGCGCGGCCCGCGCGGTAGGCGGTGTTCATGTCGCGCGTCCAGACTCCCGCGCCGAGGCCGTACAGCGTGTCGTTCGCCGTCTTGATCGCGTCGTCGAAGTCGCTGAAGGACGTCACCGCGAGCACCGGGCCGAAGATCTCCTCCTGGAAGACCCGCATGCGGTTGTCGCCCTCGAAGATCGTGGGCTGGACGTAGTAGCCCCCGGCCAACTCGCCCTCGTACTCGATGCGCTGACCGCCCGTCAGGATCTTCGCGCCTTCCTGCTGCCCGATGTCCAGATACGAAAGGATCTTCTGGAGCTGGTCGTTGGACGCCTGGGCGCCGATCATCGTGTCCGTGTCCAGTGGATGGCCCGGCACGATCGCCTCGGTGCGGGCGATGCCCGCCTCCAGGAACTCGCTGTACTGCCCGCGCTGGATCAGCGCGCGGGACGGACACGTGCACACCTCGCCCTGGTTGAGGGCGAACATCGTGAAGCCCTCAAGTGCCTTGTCACGGAAGTCGTCGTCCGACGACCAGACGTCGTCGAAGAAGATGTTCGGGCTCTTGCCGCCCAGCTCCAGTGTGACGGGCTTGATGTTCTCGGAGGCGTACTGCATGATCAGCCGCCCCGTGGTGGTCTCGCCCGTGAACGCGACCTTCGCCACCCGTGCGCTGGAGGCGAGTGGTTTGCCCGCCTCGACGCCGAAGCCGTTGACGATGTTGACCACACCCGGCGGCAGCAGATCCGCGACCAGACTCATCCAGAAGTGGATCGACGCCGGGGTCTGTTCGGCGGGCTTGATGACGACGGCGTTGCCCGCCGCCAGCGCGGGCGCCAGCTTCCAAGTCGCCATCAGGATCGGGAAGTTCCACGGGATGATCTGCGCGACCACGCCGAGCGGCTCGTGGAAGTGGTACGCGACGGTGTCGTCGTCCAGTTCGCTCAGTGAGCCCTCCTGGGCCCGGAGCGCGCCCGCGAAATAGCGGAAGTGGTCGATGGCGAGCGGGATGTCGGCGGCCAGTGTCTCGCGTACCGGCTTGCCGTTCTCCCAGCTCTCGGCGACGGCCAGCTCCTCCAGATGCGCCTCCATCCGGTCGGCGATCTTGTTCAGGATGCCCGCGCGTATCTCCGCGGACGTCTTTCCCCAGGCCGGAGCGGCGCCGTGGGCCGCGTCCAGTGCGCGCTCGACATCGGCGGCGGTGCCTCGGGCGATCTCGGTGAAGGGGCGGCCGTTGACCGGGCTCGGGTTCTCGAAGTACTTGCCCTGGGCCGGCGGGACGTACTCGCCGCCGATCCAGTGGTCGTAGCGGGACTCGTACGAGACGATCGCGCCGTCGGTACCCGGCGCTGCGTATCGGGTCATCTCTGTGGCCTCCCGGTGAGGGTGCCGCCCGCCTTGGACGGCGCTCACCGCGAGGCTAGGAGCGCGGACGTTGCGACCAGGTTGCGCCGCGGTCCGCGACGTACCGCTCAGGTCGCCCTGATCATGTCCGCGCACTTCTCGCCGATCATCATCGTCGTGATGCACGGATTGACGGCCGGCAGGAACGGCATCACCGACGCGTCGGCCACCCTCAGCCCCGTCACGCCCTTCACCTTCAACTGCGGGTCCAGCGGCGAGTCGGCGTCGTCCGCCCGTCCCATCCGTACCGTGCCCGCCGGGTGGTAGACGGTGTTGTGCGTCTTACGGATGTAGTCGAGCAGCTCCTCGTCGGACCGCGCGTCCGGCCCCGGCGCCAACTCCCGTCCCTTCCACGGCGCGAGCGGCTCCTGCGCGACGATCTCGCGGGCGAGCCGCAGCCCGTACGTCATCACGCGGACATCGTGCTCATGCGTGAAATAGCGAGGATCGACCCTCGGCTTGTCCCGGAAGTCGCGCGTACGCAACCGGACCGTGCCGAGCGAGCGGGCGCGGGTCACGTTCGGCGTCAGACAGAAGGCGTTGTCGGTGGTCGGATAGCCGCGCCGGTAGGTGTTCAGGTCGAAAGGCACCGAGCCGTAGTGGAACATCAGGTCGGGCCGGTCCAGGCCCGGCTCGGTGTCGGCGAAGATCCCGATCTCCCACCACTGCGTGGACCTGGTGACCATGGGCCGCTGCGCCTCCCACATGATCACGCCCTCCGGGTGGTCCTGGAGATGGGAACCGACTCCGGGGGAGTCCACCCGTACCTCGACACCGTTCTCCCGCAGATGCCCGGCCGGGCCGATGCCCGACAGCATCAGCAGCTTCGGCGAATCGATCGACCCGCAGGAGACCACGACCTCACGGCGCGCGGCGACGGAGCCGCTGTGGACGGTGTCCGGCTCCAGATACTCCACTCCCGTGCAGCGGCGCCGATCGGTGGCGTCGTCGAACAACAGCCGCTTCGCCTGGAGTCCGGTGCGTACCTCCAGATTGGGCCGCTTGCCGAGGACCGGATGCAGATACGACACGGAGGCGGACGAACGCGTGCCGTCCGGACGGGAGTTGATCTGGAACCAGTGCGCTCCCCGTAGCACCGTCCGGCCCGTGTTGAACGGTGTGGTGGGGATCCCGGCCGCCGCGCACGCCTCCAACAGAGCACTGCCGCAAGGGTCGTTCGGCGGGATCGTCATGATGTTCACCGGGCCCGAGCGGCCGTGGTGGTCGCCGGGCGCGTCGTTCGTCTCCAGCCGCCGGTAGAGCGGAAAGCAGTCGGCCGCGCTCCAGCCGGTGCAGCCGAGGGCGCCCCACTCGTCGAGGTCCTCGGCCGGCGCCCAGAAGGCGATGCACGAGTTGTGCGACGAGCAGCCGCCCAGGACCTTGGCGCGGGCGTGCCGCATGAAGTCGTTGCCGTTCTCCTGCGGTTCGACCGGGTAGTCCCAGTCGTAACCGGACTCCAGCAGCGCCATCCACCGGTCGAGCTTCAGGATGCTGTCGTCGCCGACGTCCGAGGGGCCGGCTTCGAGTACGCAGACGGTGACGTCGGGGTCCTCGGTCAGGCGCGCGGCGACGACGGCCCCGGCGGTACCACCGCCGACGACGACGTAGTCGAACTCGGCCACGGGGCGTGCTGCGGACATCGCTTCTCCAGATGCAGGGGTCCAGGGGTGCAGGGATCCGGGGGCGTTGGGGTACAGGGGGGCCTCAGCCGGTCGGTGGCTCGGCGGGTGTCGTCGGGTCGGCCGCCTCGAAGCGGTGCTCCGCCAGCACGCCCGTCTTGTGCCGCTGGACGAACCAGTAGTAGGCGAAGCCGCCGACCGCGACGATGCCGATGAACACGAACGCGCCCCAGCGCAGATACCAGTGCTGCGGGCCGGTCGCGTTGTACACCTCGGCGCGCGGCCAGGCGAGGTTGAGCGACATCGCGGCGCCCCAGACCACGGCGACGATGTTGACGGGCAGTCCGAACCGGCCCAGCGAGAAGCTGCCCTCCATCGGCTGCCACCGGCCGCGCAGCCGCTTGACCAGCATGGGCGCGGTGACCAGCAGATAGGCCAGATAGATCATGATGATCGCGATACTCGTGATCACCGAGAAGATCTGCGGCTGGTTGACGTTGACGAGCAGGATGACGACGCCCACGACACCGATCACCACCGCGGGGACCACCGGTGTGCGGAAACGCGGGCTGACGCGGGCGAGTTTCGAGCCCGCGGGCAGGTTGTTGTCCCGGGCCATGGCGAACATCAGCCGGATCCCGGCCGCCTGGACCGCCAGCACGCAGACGGTGATCGCGATGACCACGCACCACAGGAACACGTCACCGATGGTCGAACCGAGCGTGTCGAGAACGACGAACTGCAGACCGCCCGTCGACAACTGCTTGTCCGCCAGATTCGGCACCGCCAGCAGGGCGAAGAGCAGGATGAGCCCGCCGATGAAGAAGGAGGCGATCAGCGCGCGCAGGATCGCGCGCGGCGCGTTGCGGCGCGGGTTGTGCGACTCCTCGCCGAGCGACGAGGCCGTGTCGAAGCCGTACATGACATACGCGGACGCCAGCGACGCCGTGAGGAACGCGCCGAAGTAGCCGAGCGTCTGGCCGGTGCCGTGTCCGTGGGTGTCGGTCAGTACGGTGCCGGGGCCACGGGTGATGTGCGCGGCCAGGAAGATGATCAGCGCGACGGCGGCGAGCAGCTCGATGAAGACACCGGCGGAGTTGATCCGCGCCATGAGCTTGACGCCGAAGGCGTTGACGGTGGTGGAGAAGAGGATGAGAACGGAGCCGAGGAGTACGGCGTTGCCGGCGGCGTCGTACTTGCCGGTGCCGTCCCCGATGAACTGGAACCGGCTGTCGATCTGCGGCAACGTGATCTGGTACGCCAGCGCCACGGCCGACAGCGTCACCATGGTGGCCGTCATCATCATCCAGCCGCCGAGCCAGCCGACGTGCGGACCGCCCATGTTCTTGGCCCAGTTGTAGATGGAGCCGGCCACCGGGTAGCGGGCGGCCAGCTCGCAGAAGCACAGGGCCACCATCAGCTGCCCGACGAAGACCATCGGCCAGGACCACCAGTAGGCGGGGCCGCCGAAGCTGACGCCGAAGTAGAAGAGCTGGAAGGTGCCGGTGAGGATAGAGATGTAGCTGATTCCGGCGGCGAAGGTGTGGAAGTTGCCGAGGGTCCGCTTCAGTTCGGGGCGGTAGCCGAGCGCGCCCAGAGCGTCGTCGTCGTCCTGGGTCTGGGTCCTCGCGGGGGCCGTGGGATCCGTGTGATCCGTGTAATCCGTGGGGGATGTGGGGCTCGCGGGGGTCGTGGGATCCGTCCGGCCCGTGCCGCCGGATCCCGTCGGGGTGCCCGGGGTGCCCGGCGCCCCTGGTGTACCCGCCGCGTCCGGTGTGTCAGGCGCGCCTGGTTCACTCACTCGAACCACCCCTGAGGACTCGGCGAGAGATTGCGCCACACGTGCTTGGCCTCCTGGTACTCGCCCAGCCCGGCCGGCCCCAGCTCCCGCCCGAAGCCTGACTGCTTCATCCCGCCCCATTCGGCCTGGGGCACGTACGGGTGGAAGTCGTTGATCCAGACGGTGCCCGCCCGCATCCGCGACGCCACGCGCTGCCCACGCCCGGTGTCCTGCGACCAGACCGCCCCGGTCAGGCCGTACACCGTGTCGTTGGCGAGCGCGACCGCCTCGTCCTCGTCCCTGAACCGCTCGACGGTCAGCACGGGGCCGAACGATTCGTCGCGCACCACCGACATCCCCGGAGCGCAGTCGTCCAGCACGGTCGGCGGGTAGAAGAACCCGTTGCGCAGCTCCGGGTCGGTGGGGCGTTTGCCGCCACAGCGCAGTACGGCGCCTTCGGCGAGCCCCGCCGCCACGTACGCCTCGACCTTGTCGCGGTGCGCCGCCGAGATCAGCGGCCCGGTGCGGGCGTGCTCGTCGAACGGACCACCCATCGGGATCGTCTTGGCCCGGCGGACCAGCTCGTCCACGAACGGGTCGTGCAGCTCGTCCTGGACCAGCAGCCGTGCCCCGGCCGAGCAGACCTGACCGGAGTGCAGGAACACCGCCGTCAGCGCGTAGTCGACCGCGCTCTCGAAGTCGGCGTCAGCGAAGACGATGTTGGGATTCTTGCCGCCCAGCTCCAGGGCGACCTTCTTCACCGTCGGAGCGGCGGCCGCCATGATGCGGCGGCCCGTGACCAGACCGCCGGTGAAGGACACCATGTCGACGCGGGGATCCTCGCTGAGCGGCGCGCCCGCCGTGGGACCGGCGCCGAGGACGAGATTCGCCACGCCGTCGGGCAGCCCGGCCTCGGTCAGCAGCCGCATCAGCATGATCGCGGTGTGGGGGGTCAGTTCGCTCGGCTTCAGTACGAAGGTGTTGCCGGCGCCGAGCGCGGGCGCCACCTTCCAGGAAGTCTGCAGCAGCGGATAGTTCCACGGGGTGATCAGCGCGCAGACGCCGACCGGTTCGTGCACGACCCGGCTGTCCACGCCGGGGTCGCCCGTGTGGACGACCCGGTCGGTGCCGCCCGCGGCCGTCAGGTTCCCGAAGTAGCGGAAGCAGTTCGCGATGTCGTCCATGTCGTACTCGCTCTCGACGAGCCGCTTCCCCGTGTCCAGGGACTCGGCCCGCGCGAACGCCGCCTTGTCGCGCTCCAGCAGTTCGGCGACGCGCAGCAGCAGCCTGCCTCGATCGGCGGCGGGCGTGCCCGGCCAGGGGCCGCGGTCGAAGGCGTCACGGGCGGCCTCGATCGCGGCCGCCGCGTCCTTCTGGTCCGCCTCGTCGACGGTCGCGACGAGTGTGCCGTCCGCCGGGCAGCGGATCTCGCGGACCTGACCGCCTACGGCGGTGGTCCACTTGCCACCGATGAACAGCTCCGGCATGGCGGACTCCTCGGGTTCGGACGAATGGGCACCGCGTGAGTCGACTGTGGTGCTCTATCAACAGAGAGTAAGGAGCCGGGGCCGGGTCCGCCTTCCGGGAGGGACCGGAGGAACGGGAGGGATCGGAGGATCGTGGAGGACGGCCCGGAGCGCCCGGGGGCAGGCCGGTACGGAGGTGGGGCCCGGCGGTACGGGTCAGGACCCCTGCCACGCGTCGAGCTCGCGCACGCGCGCGAGGGCGGCGGGGCGCTGCCGCGCGGGGAGCGCGCCGGCCAGGGCGTGCCACGCCGGGAGGTCGTCCTCGCCCCAGGGGCTGTACGCCCAGTCGGCCAGCAGCCCGGGATCCCCGCGGGCGATCAGGGCCGCCCTGAGCTGGTCGGCGAGCCTGCGCCGCAGTCGTACGACGGCGGGGGACAGGGAGGAGGGCAGCAGCGGCCCCGCGTACGCGCCCATGGCGCCGGTGACCGCTCCGGACGCCAGCTTCCGGGCGACGGTGTCGAAGTCCGTGTCGACGCGAGCCGCCAGCCGGTACGGCCGTGAGCGCAGCAGGTCGGGGCCGAGCAGTCCGCGCAGCCGGAACAGTTCCGCGCGCAGGGTGACGGGCGTGACGGACTCGTCCTCGTACAGCTCCATGAGCAGTTCGTCGCCGCAGATGCCCTCGGGACGGTTCGAGAGCACCGTCAGGATCTCGCTGTGGCGGCGGCTCAGCCGGGACTTGCGGCCGTCCACGACAAGCAGTCCCTCGTCCCGACCGAGGACCGACAGCTGTACGGATCCGAGAGCCGGGGGCGGGGCCAGCAGGGCGAGCTGTGACTCGGCGGCCCTGGCGACGGCGCCGACGAACGCCAGGCTGTGCGGATGGGCCAGCCGGTCACCGCCGGTGATGTCCACGGCGCCCAGCAGCCGTCCGGTGCGCGGGTCGTGGATGGGCGCGGCGGCGCAGGTCCAGGGGTGCACGGGGCGGAGGAAGTGCTCGGCGGCGAACACCTGGACGGGCCGGTCGACGGCGATGGCGGTACCCGGCGCGTTCGTACCGGCCGCCGCCTCGGACCAGCGGGCACCGGGTACGAAGTTCATCGGGCCGGCCTGGGCGCGGGTCGCGGCGTGCCCCTCGACCCACAGGAGCCGCCCGTGCGCGTCGCACACCGCGATCAGGTGTTCGCCGTCCGACGCGTAGGCGCCCATGAGTTCGCGGAAGAGCGGCATCACGCGTGCCAGCGGGTGCGCGTCCCGGTAGCCGCCGAGATCGTCGTCGGACAGCTCGACACTGGCCGTCCCTTCGGGACGGACGCGGGCGCGGGTGGAACGCTGCCAGGAGTCGGCCACCACGGGGCGTACGGGACGGTCGACCCGGCCGGCGGTCGCGAACGACTCGTACGCGCGCCGCAGCGCTCCGCGCCGCTCCGCCGGATCCGCTCCTTCTTCCAGGGCCACCCATGTGTCGGTCAACTCGGCCTCCCGAGGCCACGACTGCACCGGCTTCCCCATGTTCGCCCCGCGCACGCCACCGGGCAAGGCTCCCGCCGGGCGGCTCTCAGCCCGCCGACGCCTTGAGCCCGAGGGGGCTGCTCAGCCCCGCCGCTGTTGGAGGCGCGGGCCGGGCAGCTTCAGCCCCGCCGGGGTTTGAGGCGCGGGGTCCGGGGCGGAGCCCCTCGCGCGGCGGAGCCGCATATCGACACCGCCGGGAAGGGGCGGGTTGGGGGACAGGCCCGCCCCGCCCCATGCCGTCGGACCGCCGCCGTCAGACCTCCGCCCCCAGGCTCGCCAGCGCCGACGCCGGATCGAGGGCCGGCGGCCCCGAAGGGGCCCAGCGGGCCCGGACCTTGCGATACGGCCACCAGCGCCCGTCACGCCCGTAGCGGAGCTGCGCGTCCGCTCCCACGACCGTCCAGCGCCCCGCCACCCCCGGACGCAGCCGCGGCCGTTCGCTGTCCTCCCAGGCCCCCGCCAGGTCCGCCTTCGCACGCGCCAGTGCCTCGGGCTCCGGCTGCCACTCCTCCTCCAGTACGGCGAGAGCCGCCGCGCCGCCGTGGCGCCAGGCGTCCACCGCCAGGTCCAGTTCGGCGCGCTGCCGGCCCGTGCCCCCGGCGAGCCGTACCGCGATCAGCGGATCGCCGCACGCGGCCGCCAGCCGGACGGCGTCCTGGCCAGGTGTCAACTCCACGTCGAGCGGCTGCCGTTCGTGCCCGGCGGCGACCGCGTCGACCAGCAGCCGCAGTGCCCGTCCCGCCGCGTCGGCCGCCAGGAACTCCAGGGCGTCCGCGTCAATCCCGGGCGGAGGCTCCGCCTCCGTGTCCAGGGACGGCGGCGGGCCCGGCTCCTCCGGGACCGGCGGGGGAGGCGGCAGCGGCGGCAGGATGTCCCGCGCGGCGAAGGCCTCGTCCGCGGCTATCCCCGCCGGCTCGTCGGCGCTCCCGCCGCCTTCGGCCGTGCCCTCGGCCGGGCCCTGGCGCGTGCGTGCGGCCCGCGCCGAGCGCACCTGCAACTCGTCGAGCAGTTGCCGCTCGCCCCGGCCTCGCATCAGTAGGAGGACGAACGGATCCTCGTCCAACAGCCGCGCCACCTGATAGCACAGGGCCGCCGTATGCGGGCACAGGTCCCAGGCGTCGCAGTCACACTCCGGCTCCAGGTCGCCGATGCCGGGCAGCAGTTCCACCCCGGCGCCCGCCGCGTCCTCCACAAGATGCGGGGGCATGTCCCGGTCCAGCAGCGCGGCGATGTGCCCCGAGCGCTCGACCGCCATGTCCAGGAACCGGTCCCACTCCTCCGTACCGAGCTGCTGCAGCAGCACGTCGCTGCGCTGCGCCGTGCCGTCCCTGTCCCGTACGACGGCCGTGATCCTCCCGGGCCGTACGGACACCGCGCCGACCGCCCCCTCACGGGCCTGCTTGCGCCCCTTCTTGAGCTGCTGCAAGTCGAGCGCCGTGTCCTCAAGGGCCTTCAGCCACGCCCGTCCCCACCAGGTCTGCGCGAAGGCGCGCCCCTGCGCGGGCGGCAGGGCGGCGAAGACGCGCTCGTTCCCGTCCCCACCGCGACCGCCGCTACCGCTGTCGGCTCCGGTCATCGCGCACTCCCTCGCAGCTCGACCAGATCGGCCAGCTCGTCGTCGGTCAGTTCGGTCAGTGCCGCCTCGCCGCCGGTGCCGAGGACGGAGTCCGCCAGTTGCTGCTTGCGCGCCAGCATGTCGGCGATCCGGTCCTCGATCGTGCCCTCGGCGATCATGCGGTGCACCTGCACCGGCCGGTTCTGGCCGATGCGATAGGCGCGGTCCGTCGCCTGTGCCTCGACGGCCGGGTTCCACCAGCGGTCGAAGTGCACGACATGTTCCGCGCGGGTCAGGTTCAGTCCGGTGCCCGCCGCCTTCAACGACAGCAGGAAGACCGGGACCTCACCCTCCTGGAACCGACGCACCATTACTTCGCGCTGCTGAACAGGCGTGCCGCCGTGCAGGAACTGCGTCGGCACGCCGCGCGCGGCCAGATGCCCTTCGAGGAGCCGCGCCATCTGTACGTACTGCGTGAAGACGAGCACGCTCGCCTCCTCGGCGAGGATCGTGTCGAGCAGTTCGTCGAGCAGCTCGACCTTCCCCGAACGCCCTGCGACACGCGGGGAGTCGCTCTCCTTCAGGAACTGCGCGGGATGGTTGCAGATCTGCTTGAGCGATGTCAGCAGCTTCATGACGAGGCCGCGGCGTTCCATGCCGTCCGCCGCCGAGATCGCCGCGAGGGTTTCGCGTACGACCGCCTCGTAGAGCCCCGCCTGCTCCGTGGTGAGTGACACCGCGCGGTCGGTCTCCGTCTTCGGCGGCAGTTCGGGCGCGATGCCCGGATCCGACTTGCGGCGCCGCAGCAGGAACGGCCGTACCAGCGCGGACAGTCGCTCCGCCGCCCCCGGGTCGCCGCCCTCGACCGCCTGCGCGTAACGCGTACGGAAGGTGGCGAGCCGGCCGAGGAGGCCAGGCGTCGTCCAGTCGAGGATCGCCCACAGCTCGGAGAGGTTGTTCTCCACCGGGGTGCCGGACAGGGCGACGCGCGCCTTGGCTCCGATGGTGCGCAGCTGACCGGCGGTCGACGAGTACGGATTCTTCACGTGCTGCGCCTCGTCGGCGACGACCATGCCCCACTCGGCCGTGGCGAGTCTCGCCGCGTCCAGGCGCATCGTGCCGTACGTCGTGAGCACGAACTCGCCGTCCGCGAGGGCGTCCAGGCCGCGCGACGCGCCGTGGAAGCGACGCACCGGTGTGCCGGGTGCGAACCGCTCGATCTCACGCTGCCAGTTGCCCATCAGCGACGTCGGACAGACCACCAGGGTGGGACCCGCCGCCGACTCGTCACTCTGCCGGTGCAGATGGAGCGCGATGACCGTGATGGTCTTGCCGAGTCCCATGTCGTCGGCGAGACAGCCGCCGAGACCCAGCGAGGTCATCCGGTGCAGCCAGTTGAGGCCGCGCAGCTGGTAGTCGCGCAGCGTCGCCGTCAGGGCCGCGGGCTGGCCGATCTCCAGGTCGGCGGCCTCCGGGTCGGCGAGGCGGTCGCGCAGCGCCGCGAGCCAGCCCGACGCGTGCACCTCGACCCGGCGCCCGTCCACCTCGGTGGACCCGGTGAGTACGGCTCCGAGCGCGTCGACCGGGGTGAGCTTGCGGTCCTGGCTCTCCCGGGCCCGCCTGGCCTCCTCGGGATCGATGAGGACCCACTGGTCGCGCAGCCGTACGACAGGGCGGGTCGCCTCGGCGAGCCGGTCCAGTTCGGCGCGGGTCAGTTCCTGGTCGCCCAGCGCGAAGCGCCAGTTGAAGGCGAGCAGCGCGTCGGCGGACAGGAAGGACGGCAGGTCCGAACCGCCCTTGTCCGCGCGCTTGCCTCCCGGCGTGTCGTCCTCGTCGTCGAGCGCTCCGCCCGGCGTGTCGCCCGACGCTCCGTGCGACCGGGGGCCGGGGCCGTCACCGGGCGGACCGATGACGGCGCGCGCCGTCAGCTTCCGGGCCAGTGCCTTCGGCCAGTGCACCAGGACGCCGGTGGCGGCCAGCGCGCGGGATGCCTCCCCGAGCAGTTCGGTGACCTCCTCGTCGGCGAGGTCGATGGCGTCGGGCACCGTGGCCGACAGGAGCGGCGTGAGCGGCGGCCAGGCCCGTGCGGCGCGCCTGAGCGCCAGTAGGGCGTCCATCCGGGCCCGGGGGCCGAATGCCTCGCCCGAGGCGTCCGTGACCCCCGTACCGGCCCACACCTCGCCGGCGTCGGCGACGACCGTCGGATCGCTGACGCTGTGCATCTGTAGGACGGCGCGGAACGCGGGGGCGGATCCGAGAACGTCGCTGTCGGGGGAGTCGCCTTCGGTGGAGGCGCCGTCGTAACGGCCGCCGTCCGCACGGTCACCGTTCGGTACGGCGGCCAGGCCGGGCAGCTCGACCCGGAGCGACAGCCGGACGCCCGCGTCGTGTCCGGCCGCCACGTCGGCGGCCCAGCCGCGCAGTTCGGGCAGCCGGCGCGGCTCCGGCGCGGCGAAGGCGGGAGATCCGGCGGCGATCGGCGCGGCGGGCGTGCGTACGAGACCGTCGGCGACCGCGTCGAGGAACCGCCGCAGCAGCCGCTCCGGCTCCGGGAGCAGGAGCGGGCCCGTCGCCGCGGCGTCGAGCGGTACGGCGTGCGCTGCCGGCGGCATCGAGGCGGCGAGGGCGCGGATGCGCTCCAGGTCCTCGGCGGCGACGGGCCCGGCCCGCCAGGCGTCGTGGCCGCCCGTCGAGAGTCCGGGCAGCAACTTGCCTCGCGCGGCGAGCTGCAGGGCGAGCAGGGACGCGGCGCCCCAGAAGGCCGCCGCGGGCGAGGCGTGCGCCGAGGCCCTGGCGCGGGTCAGCACCGGCAGCGCGTCCCGCACGGGCAAGAACAGCGCCCGGACGGTACGGAGCCGTACGTCGTCGCCGACGACGGTCAGGTCCTCGACGGAAGCGGTCGACACGGTCGACCCGGCTGACCCGGCCGGGTCCGGCGAGTGTGGGGAGTGCGGGGAGTCCTGCGAGGCCGCCGTGTCCGGCACGCCGGGCAGGTCGGGCAGAGCGGCGCCGTCCGGGTGCCAGAAGGCGATCCGGCCGGCACGGGCCGGGTCGGCGGGCACGAAAAGCGCGTGGCAGCGGGCGAGTTCGGCGATCTGGGAGGGCGTAGCCGCAGGGGGCCTGTGTACGGAGATGACACATTCCTCAAGTTTGACTAGTGAAGGTGGAGCGGCCGAGGGTACCTCGGGCGGAACGCCGTTGGGTGGCAGCGGACAGTGACAAGAATCATGGGCGGACGAGGGGGGTGTAGGCAGCACCACCCCCCTGGTCGGGAATAACCCCCATCGCCTCGGGGTGTTGGCCGCATGGCTTTGGAGGGCCAACTCCGCGTACGTTTCTCCCGATCGGCGCGATCAAGCTCCAACAGCGCCACTCGAACAGCCTCACAGCCCTGCCATTTTCTACCTAAACGATCTACACGATCGTCGGCCTACAGACCGGAGACCGACATGCCCCAGGCCCCCGCAGAAGTCGCGGAGACCACCAACCCCGGCCCCCCTGCCGCCCGCACAGGCGGCAGCGACTTCGCGCCCCTTCTGCGGACTGTCCGGGAGCAGGGCCTCCTCGATCGGCGGACCGCCTGGTACGCCCGGGGTATCGCCGTCAACCTGATTGAACTGGCGGCGATCGTGACGGGCCTGGTGCTGATCGGGGAGTCCTGGTGGGCGCTGCTCCTGGCCCCGGCGCTGGCGCTCGTGTCGGCCCAGATGTCGTTCATCGCGCATGACGCGGGCCACGCCCAGATAGCGACCACTCGCGGTAGGAACCGTCTCGTACAGCTTTTCCACGCCAATCTTCTGCTCGGAATGAGCCAAGACTGGTGGAACGACAAGCACAACCGCCACCACGCCAATCCCAACCACCTGGAGAAGGACCCGGACGTCGGTGCCGACATCCTCGTCTTCGCGCAGCACCAGACCGGCGGTCGCAAGGGATTCCGCCGCTGGCTCACCCGCCACCAGGCCGTGATGTTCTTCCCGCTGACGACGCTGGAGGGCATCGCCCTCAAGGTGTACGGATTCCAGTCCGTCTTCTCGCGCGCCAATCAGCGTCAGAAGCCGCGTGAGCGCTTCCTCGAAGGCTCACTGCTCGTGGTGCACGTCATCGCCTACCTCGCGCTGCTGTTCACCACGCTCAGCGTCGGCCAGGCCGTCGTCTTCCTGCTCATCCACCAGATGATCTACGGCCTCCACCTGGGCATGGCGTTCGCGCCGAACCACAAGGGCATGACGATCCCGACCGAGGAGGAGTTCGCGAGCTGGGGCCACCTGCGCAAGCAGGTCCTGACCTCTCGCAACATCCGGGGCGGATTCTTCACCGACTGGTTCCTGGGCGGCCTGAACTACCAGGTCGAGCACCACCTCTTCCCGAGCATGCCCCGTCCTCACCTGAAGCTCGCCCAGCCGGTGGTCCGCGCGTACTGCGAGGAGATGGAGGTCGCCTACGTGGAGACGAGCCTCGTCGACTCCTACCGCCAGGCGCTCGGACACCTGCACGAGGTGGGCGCGCCGCTGCGCGAGGCGGCCTGACTCCGCGCGACCGAGAGCCGCTCACCGGGGCGCCGCGCACGTCGGCGGCGCATAGTGGAACTGGCGGACGCCCGCGAGCGTTCTATCAGCAGTGAGCGGCTTCGGCCGCGGAGGAGGCGTCGAAAATGTCGACTAGGGCAAAGATCGCTGTCGGGGGAGTGGCCGTCGGTCTTCTCCTGATTCCATTCATCGGATTCTGGATGTCGCTGCTGGTGGTGCTCGGCGTGCCCGCCGTGGCCTATCTGATGCTCGACCCGTCGCAGCGTCGTCGGCTCAAGCGCATCACGCGCAAGGAGATCGGCCGCTGACCCGGCGCTGACCCGCGGAAGGCCCCGTACGTACACCGGACCGTGTCATCGGTCCGGACCGCGTACGGGGCTTCGTGCACTGCCGCGCAGGTCAGGACGGGCGGACAGCGATCCTGTCGAGCGCTTCGAGGAGCTTCGGCAGCTCGGGCCCGCGGCCCACCGGCAGTACTTCGTTCGGTTCGTCGTCCAGCAGGATGTAGGCGATGTCGTCGGTCCTGGCGACGAGGGACCAGCCCGGTCCGTCCGCCCGCAGCATCCGCGCGCCCGCGGGCGCGAAGCCGGAGCGGACCCGGCCCAGCGGGGGAGACGCCTCCAGATAGCCGTGCAGCTCCTTCAGCACGCGGCGTACGCCCTCGTGGAGCACTCCGAGGCCGCCGGGGCCGCCGTCCTCCGCCGCTACCGTCGCGTCCGCCGTGGGCTTCTCCGCGGCAGCCTCGTCGGTATCGCCGTCGTCGCCGTCGTCGCGCTC
Organism: Streptomyces sp. NPDC057307; assembly: GCF_042667665.1. NCBI lineage: Bacteria > Bacillati > Actinomycetota > Actinomycetes > Kitasatosporales > Streptomycetaceae > Streptomyces > Streptomyces sp. NPDC057307. Next base: position 23,380 of record NZ_JBHUZM010000056.1, read on the forward strand.
GTTCTCGGCGGATGCGGCGTCCGCGTCCCCGTCTCCGCCCGCGTCCTCGGCCGGCGGCCCGTCGTCCGCGTCCGTGCGCCGCTGCTCGTCCTCGGAGTCGAACTGCGCGCGCCACGCCTCCCACTGCAGCGCGATCTCGTCCGCGCCGAGCCGGCGCTGCGCCGCCCCCCAGCTCGTCGTGTCGGGCGGCGCGAGCGTCGGTCTCGCTCCGTCGTCGTCCGCGCCCGGCTCCGGATCGGGATCGTGCGGCGCGGGGATCCCCGGCGCCGCGACGGAGAGGGCCAGCGGCCAGCCGGGAAGCGCCGCGACCACCGTGCGTTCGTCGGGAGACAGGTCGTACTCCATGCCGCAGTCCCAGGCGGCGATGGCGACGGCCACCAGCGACACGTCGTCGACGGCCACCGTCCAGCGCGCGCCGGTACCGTCCTGGCCCAGCACGAGCCCGTACCCGCGGTCGTACGGCTCCAGCCCGAGCGCCGCGCACGCCTCGGGGAAGTCGTCGCCGAGCACGCTGGGGAACTGCGCGGGTGTCAGCAGTACGGCCGACAGCACGAACAGTGCGTCCTCATCGGTGGATTCGTCCGTACCTGTCACGGCACCTCCCCATCCGATCGGGCGTGTCCGATCGGTCGTCGGCGCACCTTAGCCAGTCGGCCGCCCGGCCGTCGAGAGGTCGGCGGGAGCGCCGAGCGCGTCGGGGTCACGCCGTCACGCGGCGGGCAGCCCCAGGAGGCTGCGTGCCACCGTCTGAGGGGACTCGTCCCGCTCCCGCGCCAGTGCGATCACGGCCCGGCACGCCAGCTCGCTGACCCCGAAGGACAGCGCCTCGGGGGAGACCCAGCCGGACGCCTCGTCCATCCGGTCCTGGTCGTCGTCGGCGGTCGCCGCGACATAGGTGGCAGCCGCCTCGAAGAGGTTGGGCTGCCGTGTCCGGCTCCGGGACGACGCGGCCGGCTCGGCGACCGGCGCGGCGGTCCGGTTCGAAACGAACAACCGACGCAGCTTGTCGAACATCGTCCGTCCACCTTCCGCACATCCCTCGGGGACCCCGCCTCCTACGTAGGTTCGATACCCGTTCACATGACGGTGCACTCGGTACGGGTCGCCCCGGCCGACCGGGTGGCTCAACCCTCGCGTACGGCGAGGGCGAGAAAGCGGTCGTCCTCGTCGACGTACGAGACGAGCCGCCAGCCCGCCCCCGCGAGCAGCGGACGCAGCATGCCCTCGGCGCGGAGATCGTCCGGTGTGATCCGCCGCCCCTGCCGGGCGGCCAGCGCGGCCCGCCCGATCGGGTGGAAGAGCGCCAGCCGCCCACCGGGCCGTACGACCCTGGCCAGCTCCCGCAGATTCGTGGCGGGCTCCGGCAGATGGGCGATCAGCCCGGCGGCGAAGACCGCGTCGAGGGAGCTCGCGCGCAGGGGCAGGCGTGCCACGTCGGCGAGGAGCAGGGCACCGACCGCGTCGCGACCGCTGCGTACGGCCGCCGCGAGCATCTCGGGGGTGAGATCGGCGCCCAGCACGGTGCCCCGCGGCCCCACGGCGTCCCGCAGGGCCGTCAGCGCGCGCCCGGTGCCGCAGCCCGCGTCCAGGACGCTGTCGCCGCCACGCAGCCCCATGGCGGCCGCAGCGGCGGCGTAGGCCGGGCCGTCGTCGGGGAAGCGCGCGTCCCAGTCCGCCGCCCGGACACCGAAGAATTCCTGTACGTGCGTGTGGTCGTGGGCCATGGGTACATGATCCCCCGCCGCGTACGGCCCTGCCGCGCCCCGTCCCGCCCGCGTTGCGGGGCCGCCCCCGCCGCGCGAGTGTCGAAGCACCGAGTCAGAGGAGGACTGTCCCATGCCCATCGCCACGGTCGATCCCGCCACCGGCGAGACCCTGAAGACGTTCGACGCCCTGGGGTCCGAGGAGATCGAGCGGCGGCTGGCCGCGGCTGCCGCCGCCTTCGACCGGTATCGCACCACGGACTTCGACCACCGGGCCACGCTGATGAACCGCGCGGCCGACCTCCTTGAGGAGGATCAGGACGAGATCGCCCGCACCATGACCACCGAGATGGGCAAGCCGATCGGTGCCGCACGCGCGGAGGCGGCGAAGTGCGCGAAGTCGATGCGCTGGTACGCGCGGCACGCACGGGAACTGCTCGCCGACGAGCACCCGTCGACCGCCGACGTCCAGGACTCCGGCGCCGCACGCGCCTACGTCCGCTACCGCCCGCTGGGCGTCGTGCTGGCGGTCATGCCGTGGAACTTCCCGCTCTGGCAGGTCGTACGGTTCGCCGCCCCCGCCCTCATGGCGGGCAACGTCGGTCTGCTCAAGCACGCGTCGAACGTCCCGCAGACCGCGCTGTATCTCGACGGCCTCTTCAGGAGGGCGGGTTTCCCCGAGGGCTGCTTCCAGACGCTGCTCGTGGGGTCCGACGCCATCGAGGGCATCCTGCGCGACCGCCGGGTGGCCGCGGCGACCCTGACCGGCAGTGAGCCGGCCGGGCGCTCCGTCGCCGCAGTCGCCGGCGACGAGGTGAAGCGGACCGTACTGGAACTCGGCGGCAGCGACCCGTACATCGTCATGCCGTCCGCGGACATCGACCGGGCCGCGCGGACCGCGGTGACCGCCCGGGTGCAGAACAACGGACAGTCCTGTATCGCGGCCAAGCGCTTCATCGTGCACGCCGACGTCTACGACGCGTTCGGTGAACGCTTCGTCGCCGGGATGCGGAAGCTGACCGTCGGTGACCCGATGGACGAGTCCACCGATGTCGGTCCGCTCGCCAGTGAGCAGGGCCGCGCCGACCTGGAGGAACTGGTCGACGACGCGGTCAACCGAGGCGCGATGGCGCGCTGCGGCGGGCGGCGTCCCGACGGCCTGAGCCGTGGCTGGTACTACGAACCCACCGTCCTTACGGATATCTCCGCCGACATGCGTATCCACCACGAAGAGGCGTTCGGCCCGGTGGCCACCCTGTACCGTGTGGCCGATCTCGACGAGGCGGTGAGTGTCGCCAACGACACTCCCTTCGGTCTCAGCTCCAACGTCTGGACGCGCGACGACGGGGAGGTGCGGCGCTTCGTGGCCGACCTCCAGGCCGGTGGCGTCTTCTTCAACGGGATGACCGCCTCCCACCCCGCGCTCCCCTTCGGCGGCGTCAAGCGCTCCGGCTACGGGCGGGAGTTGTCGGAACACGGGATCCGCGAATTCTGCAACGTCACGACCGTCTGGCACGGTGCCGAGCCGGACGGCAACGGCTGACGGACCGGCCGCGCCGGCGCGCCACGAACCCGCCCTCGAAAGCGAACCCCGCACGCGAACCGCCCCTGAACACCCCCTGTTTGCCTGGGATGTTCAGGGGCACACGCTGTTCGTGCTTCGGACAGGAGGCACGTCCGTGGAGCGGCGTACCGCTCCGGGCGTCGCCCGGCGGCCGGCCGTGTGCTCCCCCGGTGACGACGGCCGCGTCGAGCGAGGAGCTGAAGAACATCATGACCCCTCGGGTGATGGCCTACCGGGTGAGGCACGAGGACGTGCCGGACACCTCCGAGGACTTCGAGCGGGCCGCCGGACTGCCGGACGGCCCCGAGAAGGACCGGACACGCGGGGAGATCGTCTGCGCCTGGCTCCCGATGGCCGACCGGCTGGCAGGCAGGTTCCGGCACCGGGGCGAAGCGCTGGAGGATCTGCGGCAGGTCGCGGCGATCGGACTGGTCAAGGCCGTGGAACGGTACGACCCGCACCGGGGCACCGCGTTCGAGAGCTTCGCCGTTCCCACGATCACGGGGGAGCTGAAGCGGCACTTCCGGGACCGGCTCTGGTCCGTCCATGTGCCCCGGCGGGTGCAGGAGTTGCGGAGCAGGGTGCGTGACGCCCGCGACGAACTGGCCCAGCGGCACGGGAACATGGCACCGACGGTCGAGGAGATCGCCTTCCACGCGGGGATGACCGAGGACGAAGTGGTCATGGGTGTCGAGGCGATGGACTGCTTCAGCGTGCTGTCGCTCGACGCGAGCCTGTCCGTCGCGGAGGAGGGCCCCACGCTCGGCGACTCCCTCGGCGCCTGGGACGAGGCGCTGGACGCGGTCGTCGACCGTGAGTCGGTCAAGCCGAGGCTGCGCAGGCTGCCCGACCGGGAGAAGAAGATCCTCTATCTGAGGTTCTTCCGCGGGATGACACAGAGCAGCATCGCCGAGGACCTGGGCATATCGCAGATGCACGTCTCCCGGCTGATCAACGACTCCTGCGCGCGCATCCGTAGGGATGTCCTGCGGGACGCCGCGTAGATCCGGGGACACGCGCCGGTTCGCCGCTTCGGTGTGTTCGTCCGTGGGCGCCGCCCGTCCGGCGCCCACGGACGAACCCGCCGGTCAGGACGGTTGCGCGGCGGATCCGCCCTGGTGCGGGACACCGGGTCCGGCGGCCGTCCCGTGGCCGTACTGCTCCGCCTGCATGTGGAACATCGAGGCGTATCGGCCGCCGGCCGCCAACAGACTCTCGTGGTCGCCCTGTTCGACCAGCCGGCCCTCGTGCAGTACGTAGATGAGGTCCGCGTACCGCACCCCGGACATCCGGTGCGTGACGAGCACGACGGCCCTCCGCTCGTCGGCCAGCCCCCGGATCCGGTCGAAGGCCGCGATCTCCGAGCCCGGATCGAGGGCCGACGTGGGCTCGTCCACCACGATCACCTGGGCGTCCCGGTAGTGGGCACGCGCCAGGCCGAACTTCTGCCACTGACCGCCGGACAGCTCGGACGCCCCGCGGAACACGCGGGCCAGCAGGGTGTGGAAGCCCTTCGGTAGAGTCTCGGCGATCCGGTCCGCCCCCGAGTACCGCGCCGCCGCCGCCAGGTCGCCGTCGGCGGCGTCGGGCCGGCCGATCTCGATGTTCGCCCCGGCGGTCACCGGCCAGCGCTCGAAGTCCTGGGTGAGCAGGGACACCCGGTCGAAGATCTGCTCGCGGTCGGCCTCGGCGACGTCCACGCCGTCCCACGCCAGCCGTCCGCTGTCGGGAAGGTGCAGCCCGGCGAGGAGCTTCACGAGCGTGCTCTTCCCGGAACCGTTCTCACCGACCAGGGCGACCACCGAGCCCATCGGGATCGTGAGGGACAGCTCGGCGAGCGCGGGAGTTTCCCGGTCCGGATAGCTGAAGGACACCCCTTCCAGGGTGATCACCTTCGTGGGCTCGGGGATCGGGAGGCCGCCGGACGGGATGGACCTGTTGCCCGCCTCCGCGAGGAACCGCTCCATGTCACGTACGTACAGAGACTCCTCGTGCAGCGAGTTCGTGGTCAGCACGAGAGCGCCCAGGCTCGCCGAACCCGAGCGGACGGCGATCACGGCGGTGCCCGCCACGGCCAGCTCCATCCGCCCCGACATGATGAGCGCGGCCATCGCCCCGTACGTGATCAGCGCGGCCACGCCCGACAGCGCCGCGGCGAGCAGTTCGGTAGCGGCCTTGTCCTTGGCCAGCCGCGTCGCCTCGGTCTCCGCGCTCTCGGCCATGTTGCGGTAGTGCCGCAGGAGGAAGCGCCCCACGCCGTGCACCCGTACCTCGTGCGCGGCGGAGCGGGAGATGAGCAGCCCGGCGATGAGACGGCTGGCACGCAGATGCTCCACCCAGGACATCACCGACAGATACCGCCGCTGCGACACCCGCATCGCGCCCCAGCCGCGCGGCGCCGCGATCAGCAGGAGCATCGGAAGCAGCAGCGGGTGGAGCACGGTCAGCACACCGCCGACGGCGAGCAGCGAGATGACACCGTTCATGGTGGCGACGCAGGCACCGACCATTCGCCTCGCCGACGGCGGACCGTGCTGAGCGGTGTCGATCAGACGGCGGAACTCGCCGTCCTCGATCGCCTCCAGCTCCACGCGGGCCGCGGCGCGTAAGTACTGCTCGTTCGCGGCCCGTTCCACCTTGGGCTCCAGTCGGCCGGCCGCCGACGTCGACCACGACGCCAGGAGGGCGCCCGCCACCGCGACCACCGCGCCCACGATCAGGGCGGGCAGCGCGTCGGAGACCCGGTCGGCGGCGCTTCCGCCGGCCAGGAGCGAGCCGAGCACGGAGTTGACCACCAGCAGACCCAGCGCGGCCGTCAGCCCCTGGCCGGCCTCGGCGACGCCGACGGTCACCAGCGCCGGCCGGTCCGTCCGCCACGCGAGCCGCAGGGTGCCCGCGACCATTCTCGGCATCGAGCGAACGGCGGACACCATGCTGACCTCGAGATAGGCCCACTCGTGGTCGGCCCAGCCCGTGTCGTAGCGGAGCGGTCCGCCGAACAACTCGCGTTCGCTGTCCGACACCGCGTTCTCGGCGGGCCTGGGACGCTTCAGCAGCCTCATGAGACCCCACCCCCGGCGTCAACCTGACGCGTCGTGGGCCGGGCGGAGAGTGGCCGTCTCTCGAACGCGCGGTGAACGTCGAGAGGCACGGGGATGAGCTTCATGGTTCCTCCGGGAGCGACGTCGATGTGCGGGGCGTTGGATGAACGCTGCTGATCAAGTGGCCGTAACGGGGGGGAGTGGTGCGAATTCTCGACCGAAATCCCGCGTTGACGGCAGAGATGAACAGACCTGCGTGAAAGTGGCCGTAATCCTGTGTTCGTTTCACTCCCGTGTGACAGGTGGTCCGATCGAGGGACGGCGTTGCGGTGGTGAATTGACGGAAACGGTGACTCGGCGCCGGAGGCTGCGGACGCGGAGCGGTCCGTCGTCGGCGGCGGGGCGAAGAGTTGCGAAGGCATACGACCGGCGTGGCCGTGATCGTTCCGGCTGACGGGAACGGCCGGTTCCGCGTGACGCTCCGAGCCCCCTGGACCGCTTGCCCGTGGGCAGTCGGTGCGCGAGGCTGGGCGACCGACGGGGGAGATACGGGGCACAGGGCGCGGTACCTGTCTGAACGGGGAGAGTGGTCACGAATGGCGTTGGAAGACGGACTTGACTGGCTTCTGGAGGATCTGACCGGTCGGGTCGAGCCGATACGACACGCGCTCGTGCTGTCCAACGACGGTCTGGTGACCGGGAGCAGTTCCGGTCTGGCGCGTGAGGACGCCGAGCATCTGGCGGCGGTCTCGTCGGGTCTGCACAGCCTCGCGCGGGGGTCCGGTCGGCACTTCAACGCGGGCAGGGCGCGGCAGACCATGATCGAGTTCGATGACGCGTTGCTGTTCGTCACGGCCGCTGGGGACGGAAGTTGCTTGTGTGTGCTGAGTGACGCGGATGCTGATGTCGGTCAGATCGCCTACGAGATGACGCTGATGGTGAATCGCGTCGGCGAGCATCTCGGCATCGCGATAAGGCAGTCGGGGCCCACGCACACGACCGTGACGGACGCCTGAGAGAGCCTCGGGAAGTTATCCACAGGGCAAGCGGGATTCTTGACGCGGAGATACGGTCGTCACCGAGAGTAGTCAATCACTCGCGGGGGAGACGTCGATGTCTGTCATGGAAATCTCGGAAACACTCGCCGCCGGCCGGGCGGCGCAGGAGCTACGCCTGAGGCGGGGCGAGTTCGAACTGGCCACACAGCTGGGGCATGTCCGTACCGTCGGCGGGTCCGTGAGCGGCCGCCGGAGGGTCGCGCGGGGTGAGGTCGAGCGGCTGCGGCGGGCGGCGGGTTTCCCCGACGCGCTGCGCGAGCGGGTGCGGACGGTGGGTACGGCCGAGGGGGCGGAGCTGATGGACGTCAGCCCCGGTCGCTTCACCCGGCTCGCGCGTGCGGGCTATCTGGTGCCGGTGCGCTTCTATCTCAATCGGTATCGAGCGGTCGTCTGGCTCTATCTGGCCGAGGAGCTACGGGCATTCGCGAGCGGTGAACCGGGCCTGCTGACGGGCCGGTTGCCACAGGTGAAGATGCACTCGCGGGCGCGCTCGGAGCCACGGACGCCGACCGGTGGTTCCGAAGCCGACGCCGACACCGACGTCGAGTCGGCCGAGGCAACTGCGGGGGCGGGGACGGGGGAGGACTGTCGTCCGCGCAACTGGCGTGGCCGTCGTATCGGTCTGCTGCTGCACGAGAGCGACGACCGGTGGGAGCGTGCGGCGATCGTCGGTTCCGTGCTCGATCCACTCCAACTCGCCGAGCTGGTACCGGATCCTTACGAGCGCGCGTCTCTGAACCGCCTGCGGCCGGACCTCGCGCCGGGCCGTCCGGGATCGGAGGCGGGGCGCGAGACCGTACAACGGCTGCTGACCGCCGATGATCCGGACGAGATCAGCTGGCACCGGTCCAGTCTGACCGCGCTGCTGGCCGACGCCCGGCGGGACCGGGAGGCGCCACGCCCGAGCGGCACGGCCCCCGAGGTGGCACCGACGCCCGCACCGCCGCCGACGCCCGCACCGCCGCCGACGCCCGCACCGGCACCGGCATCCGTGCCGGCGCGGACAGCCGAACCGGTCTCGCACGGTGGCGGGCGGGGGCGTCCGTTGCTGACCCGGCTGCGGATCAGGCGCAACCGGGACCGGGAGGCCGCCGCCGTGCCTCGTGGTGGCAGCGGCGACGGGTGAGATGACGCCCGGCCCCGACCCGCCCGGCCCGACAGGTTCGGTCCGGCTCGGTCAGGACGCGGCCTTCTCGCCGGTGACCATGGTGAGTTCGGGGGAGAAGCTGCCCCACTCTCCGTCCGGCAGCTTCGCGCGGATCTTCACCTTGTAGCTGACGCCGGGCTTCTTGCCCGCGAAGACGCTCTCGGTCGTCTTTCCCACGGGCGCCTTGTTGCCCCAGACCAGCGTGGTGGTCAGCTTCCCGTTGAGATGGATCTCGTACGAGGGCACCTCACCGTCGACCTCGGGCGGCAGCCACGACAGATCGAGGTAGTAAGCGCCCTCCTTGACGTTCTTGTGGCGCGCGACCTCGAAGCTGAGCGGTGCCGTGTCCGGGTCGTCGCCCGGCCCCTTCGGGGTGCTGATCTTCACCGGGTCGCTGGCCGGCGAGGTGTTGTCGGCGGCGTCGCGGGCCTGGAGGGTGAAGGAGTAGGCGGTGCCCGGCCGTAGCCCCGTGACCTTGGCCTCGGTCTCGCCGCCGCTCACGCTGTGGATCTTCGAGCCGCCCTGAAGGATGTCGTACGAGGTGATGCCCTGGCCCTTGCCCGGTGCGCTCCAGGTCAGCTCGGCGCCCTTCGAACCGTCGTGCTTGCCACGCAGCTTCACCGGCTTCGCCGGAGCCTTCTTGTCCTCGGCGGTCACCGCGGGCGTGGTGACGGGTTTCTTCTGGCTGTGGGGCGAGAGGTTGCCGGCGGCGTCCTTGGCCCGCACGGAGAACGAGTAGGCGGTGGACGGCTTGAGGCCCGTGACATCGATCATTGTCGTGTCGGCCGGAACGTCCTTGACCTTGTCCTTCCCGCGGTACACGACGTAGCCACTGACCGCGACATTGTCCTTGGCCTGGGCCCACATGACATGTGCGGACAGCGCGCTGCCGGCCTGGACGCTGAGGCCGGTCGGTGCCGATGGCGCCTGCGAGTCCTTGTCGTCACCGCCGCCGCAGGCGACGAGAGTGAGGGCGGTAGCGGTAACGAGCGCGACCTGGGTGGGGGTCCGTCGCACGATCGTCTCCTCCGTCGAAAGCAAGGGGCAATGGTCTAGACATATATGACACACTGTCGGGTTCACTTCAAGAGGCAGTGCCAGTCGTAATCCGAACTCGACGGAAGCCGACACTCCACCAGGGCCCCACAGACCGTGCCGTACCCGGGCCTCCGCGCACAATGACCTTGGCCCACCAGACAGCCGGAAGGAACTGAACGTGCAGATCGACCTCGCAGGCAAGACCGCTCTGGTCACCGGCTCCACCCAGGGCATCGGGGCGGCCATCGCGACCGGGCTCGCCCGCGCCGGAGCGCGCGTCGCGGTGAACGGACGCTCCGGGAAGTCCGTGGGCGCCGCGCTCGACAGCCTGCGCGCCGTGTACCCCGACGCCGAGTTCGTGGCCGCACCCGGTGACGTCTCCACCGAGAGCGGCGCCGAGCAGGTCCTCGAAGCCGTGCCACAGGTGGACATCCTCATCAACAACCTGGGCATCTTCGGTTTCCGGCCCGCCCTGGAGATCAGCGACGACGAGTGGCGGCGCTACTTCGAGGTCAATGTCCTCGCCGCCGTGCGCCTCACGCGCGCCTGCCTCGGCGGGATGACCGAGCGCGGCTGGGGGCGGATCCAGTACATCGCGAGCGACTCCGCGATCGTCGTCCCCGCCGAGATGATCCACTACGGAGTCTCCAAGACCGCCCTGCTCGGGGTCTCGCGCGGCTTCGCGAAGGCGGCGGCGGGGAGCGGCGTCACAGTGAACTCCGTACTCGCGGGGCCCACACACACCGGCGGCGTCGAGGACTTCGTCTACGAACTCGTCGACAAGTCCCTTCCCTGGGAGGAGGCCCAGCGCGAGTTCATGCTCAAGCACCGGCCGCAGTCACTGCTCCAACGCCTCATCGAACCGGAGGAGATCGCGAACATGGTCGTCTACCTCAGCTCGCCTTTCGCGTCGGCCACCACAGGGGCCGCGGTGCGTGTCGACGGTGGATACATCGACTCGATCGTTCCCTGATTCCTGATTGATGACAGGATGGCTCGCTGTGCAGACCAACACGCTTGTCGTCCGTCGCGCGGTGACCGCCGACGCGTCCGACATCTCCGGACTGTGGCTGCGATCCTTCGCGGCCGCCCTCCCGAGCGTCACACGCCCCCACAGCGAGCAGCAGGTACACGCCTGGATCCGCGACATCGTCCTGCCGACCCAGGAGACCTGGGTGGCGACCGCCGGGGAGGCGGTCGTCGGCATGATGGTGATCGAGGGCGGCGATGTCGACCAGCTGTATCTCGATCCGGACCACCGGGGCTGCGGCATCGGCGCCCGCCTGATCGACCTGGCGAAGCGGCGACGGCCGGCCGGGCTGTCCCTGTGGACGTTCCAGATCAACGGCCCGGCCCGGCGCTTCTACGAGCGCCACGGCTTCGTCCCGGTCGAGAAGACCGACGGCCGGGGCAACGAGGAGAACGAACCGGACGTCCGTTACTGCTGGTACCCCGAACCGGGTGGCAGCGCCGTCCCGGCGCCCGCGGGGGAGCCGGACCCGGCTGCCCACTGACCGCGGGCGGTCGTACCTTCGGCGCCGCCTGTCGGTCAGGGGCGAGATCGCGTCACATCCATGGCGAGACCCGGCCAACTCCCCCTGTGGTGGGGGCCAGTCGCAGGTCGCGGGTCCGCCTCGCGGTGACCGGTGGGGCGGACATGTCCTGCTCACCCATATCGAACAGGCGGCGTGTGTCGGCCTATTGGCGAGTGGACCGGCCGAAAATCGTCAGTTGGTCTAGACCTTGACAGGTAGTAGCGATTCCGGTTTGGTTCCCTCACCCCCATGGCGGCCGTCGCTCAACGACGGCCGCGCGAAGGAGTGAGTCGCTTGCGACAGCGAATCCTTGCACTGTTCACCGCACTGGTCTCGGCCTTGGCCCTCGCGGTATTCCTACCCGCCTCGACCTCGGCGGCAGCCACGTCGGCCGCCGCCTGTACCACCGGCTGGAACGCGTCCACCGTCTACTGGGGCGGCGACACCGCGTCGTACAACGGCCGCAACTGGACGGCGAAGTGGTGGACCCAGAACGAGAGACCCGGCACGGTCGACGTCTGGGCCGACAACGGCGCCTGTGGTGGCGGCCCGACGGATCCCCCGCCCACGGGTGGCTTCGTGGTCAGCGAGTCGCAGTTCAACCAGATGTTCCCGAGCCGGAATTCCTTCTACACCTACAACGGTCTCAAGGCCGCGCTGAGCGCCTACCCGGCCTTCGCGAACACCGGCAGTGACACCATCAAGCGCCAGGAGGCCGCGGCCTTCCTCGCCAACGTCAGCCACGAGACCGGCGGCCTCGTCCACATCGTGGAGCAGAACACCGCCAACTACCCGCACTACTGCGACACTTCGCAGTCGTACGGCTGCCCCGCCGGCCAGGCCGCGTACTACGGCCGCGGTCCCATCCAGCTCAGCTGGAACTTCAACTACAAGGCCGCGGGCGACGCCCTCGGTATCGACCTGCTGAACAACCCCTGGCTCGTCCAGAACGACGCGGCCGTCGCCTGGAAGACCGGCCTCTGGTACTGGAACACCCAGAACGGCCCCGGCACCATGACCCCGCACAACGCGATGGTCAACAGCCGTGGATTCGGCGAGACCATCCGCAGCATCAACGGAAGCCTCGAGTGCAACGGAGGCAACCCCGGCCAGGTCCAGAGCCGGATCGCCAAGTACCAGAGCTTCGTCCAGATCCTCGGCACCACGCCCGGCGGCAACCTCAGCTGCTGAATCCGGGGCGTCACTACGACAATCGGACGTAGTTCGGAGAACTGTTCTGCGACCTCCTCGTTGACTGGTTCGGGGCAGAGGCCCATCTGCCCCGAACCGGATCAGTGTCCGTGCCCCGCCGCGTACGTGTGGCGGGGCACGGCCGACGAGTGGAGGTTCGCCATGGCAGGCGGTACCAAGCTGGAGCCGGGGCCCGTCGAGGCACGGCCTGCGGAGTCCCTGGCCCTCGTGCCACCTCAATCGCACCAACCCCATGAGCCCCCGGCGTCACCGATGCCCCCGCCCCCGCCCGGCCGCACCCGGCGTCTCTTCCTGCGCGCGGCATTCGCCCTCGGGGCGATCGGCGGTACGGCCGCGGCCCTGACGCCCATCCTCCGGGCCGACCCCCGCAGGACCACCGCACCGGCCGCACCGGTCCCAGGCGGCGTGGCTGCCGACGGCCCGCCGCCCGCAGAGCGCTTCGACGAGATGTACGGCGGCCGCCACATCCGGGGGACGGAGGCCGACGTCCGTATCGACGGCCGGCCCCTGCATCTCATGCGCCGCGCCGACGGCAGCTACGTCAGCGTGGTCAACCACTTCGAATCGTTCCCGACGGCGCTCGCGACCGCCCGCGCGGCGGTCGACGACCTCGGCGGTACCCAGCTCTCGCTCGCCGGACCGGCGCTTCACTGACCGCAGGGAGGACCCTCCACGGTGCACATCAGAAAGAATCAGCGCGATCTCACCAGCGCGGAGAAGAAGCGCTTCGTCGCCGCGGTCCTGGAGCTCAAACGCCAGGGGGACTACGACGGTTTCGTCCGCCAGCATGTCCAGTACTACCGGGCCGACGGTGACGACGGCCCGCGGTCCGGACATATGGCGCCCTCGTTCCTGCCGTGGCACCGCAAGTACCTGATGGAGTTCGAGCGGGCGCTTCAGCGCCTCGACCCCAAGGTGACGGTGCCGTACTGGGACTGGACGACCGACAACACACCGGCGGCGTCCCTCTGGTCCGAGGACTTCCTCGGCGGCGACGGCCGCGCGTCCGACGGGCAGGTCACGACCGGGGCGTTCGCCTACGCGGCGGGCAACTGGAAGATCAACGACGGGGTGCTGGAGCGGAAGTTCCTCGTCCGCGCCTTCGGCCGCCCCACCTCCCCGATCGCGCTGCCCACCAAGGACGAACTGGCCTGGGCGATGGACGAGTCGGTCTACGACGCCGCGCCCTGGGACTCCACCGTCACGCGCGGTTTCCGCAACCGCCTCGAAGGCTGGACGGCGGGCGACGACAAGACGCGGTGGCGCAACCACAACCGTGTCCACCGGTGGGTGGGCGGCCAGATGCTGGGTGCGACCGCGCCCCATGACCCGGTCTTCTGGCTCCACCACGCCTTTGTCGACCTTCTCTGGGACCGCTGGCAGAAGAAGCACCCGAAGTCGGCCTATCAGCCGCAGCGCAAGCTCGGCGGCGACGATCCACAGCGCGGCCGGGCCATCAGCGTGGACGAGCCGATGCCGCCGTGGGGGACGAAGCCGGCGGAGATGCTCAGCCACCAGAGCCTCTACCGCTACGACGCCTGAGCCGGATCCCGGCTCCCACGCGTGATGGCCTCCCGCACGAGATGCGGGAGGCCATCACTTCATGTCTCAGTCATACCCGGGGATGTAGGTCCCCGGGTGACGGAGGCTCAGCGGCCGTAGCCACCCTCGTGGTGCTTGCTGTCGACGTTGACGCACTGGTTGCCGAACGCCGGGTTGAGCAGGCCGATCACGTCGATGGTGTTGCCGCAGAGGTTCACCGGGATGTGCACGGGGACCTGGACCAGGTTGCCGGAAAGGACTCCGGGCGAACCGACGGCCGCGGCCTCGGCGCCGGCGTTGGCAGAGGCCATACCGGCGCCGCCGGCCAGAACGGCGCCCGTGCCGGCGAGAACAGCAGCGGCCTTCGCGATACGCGACATCAAGTTTCTCCTTGAACGTTTCGAGCACAGCCGCACGATGCGCGGCCTTCACGCACGTTCAACGCGCAAACTCACCCTCGGTAACGAAATTGAGCCAATCAGTGAGAGAACGGCATGTGACAAAGGGGTGCACAGGTGTTTACCCTCGGGGTGAACGCTTGTGCACCCCCTCCGCGACGTGTGGTCACGGAGGCCGCGGCAGAACGACGGAGACCAGATGCCCGCAGGAGAGATAGCGAAGCCGGAGCCCGTGGAAGGGCAGCGCCGTCGCTTCCTCGTCGCCGTACTGGCTTTCTGCGGCGTCGTGGTCGCCGTGATGCAGACGCTGGTCGTGCCCCTGCTGCCGCACGTCCCCGCCCTGACGGGCAGCACACCGGCGGCGGCCAGCTGGCTCGTCACGATCACCCTGCTGACCGGCGCGGTCTTCACGCCCGTACTCGGCCGCGTCGGCGACATGTACGGCAAGCGCAGGGTCCTCATCGCCTCGCTCGGTGTGCTCGTCGCCGGTTCGGTCCTGTGCGCCGTCAGCTCCCACATCGGGGTACTGATCGCCGGCCGGGCCCTCCAGGGCGCGGCGCTCGCCGTCGTACCGCTCGGCATCAGCATCATGCGCGACGAACTCCCGCCCGCCCGACTGCTCTCCTCCGTCGCCCTGATGAGCTCGACCCTCGGGATCGGCGCCGCCGTGGGACTGCCCGTCGCCGCCCTTGTCGTACAGAACTTCGACTGGCACACCATGTTCTGGGCCTCGGCCGTCCTGGGGCTGGTCGACATCGTCCTCGTCCTGTGCTGCGTCCCGGAGTCCCCACTCCGCTCCCGCGGCCGGTTCGACGTCGTCGGCACGCTCGGCCTCTCCGCGACCCTCGTCAGCCTGCTGATCGCCGTCACCCAGGGCGCGGACTGGGGCTGGACCTCCGCGCGCACCGTCGGCCTGCTCGTGGCGGCCCTCGCCATCGGTCTGCTCTGGGGCGCGTACGAGCTGCGCACCACGTCCCCCATGGTCGACCTCCGGGTGTCCGCGCGCCCGGCCGTACTCCTGACGAACATCGCCGCCCTCCTCATCGGCTTCGCCTTCTACGCGAACTCCCTCGTCACCGCGCAGATGGTCCAGGAGCCCACGAGCACCGGTTACGGGATAGGCGCGTCCATCGTCGTCGGCGGACTGTGTCTGCTGCCCGGCGGTCTCGCCATGGTGGCGCTGTCGCCGGTGTCGGCCAGGATCTCCGCGAAGTACGGCCCCAAGACGGCGCTGGCGCTGGCCGCCGCCGTGATGGCGGTCGGGTACGTGGTGCGCTTCTTCACCAGTCACAGCCTGTGGCCGATCATCGGTGGCGCGACCGTCGTCGCGGCGGGCACCGCCATCGCCTACTCCGCCCTGCCCGCGCTCGTCATGCGCGCGGTACCGGCGGGCGAGACCGGTGCGGCCAACGGCCTCAACACCCTGATGCGGTCCGTGGGACAGGCATTCTGCAGCGCGGTGGTCGCCGCCGTACTCGCCAACATCACCTTTCAGGCCGGCGGCCGTACCGCGCCGACCCTCCACGCCTATCTGCTGGTCTTCCTCATCGCCGCCGGCGCGGCCCTGCTCGCCCTGGCGGTCACCCTGTGCCTGCCGGGCCGTGCGGTGGCGGCCGAGCCGGGTACCGTCGGCAAGGAGCACACAGCAAGCCGTACGTTCGCCGAGGAGGGCGCATGACGACGACCGGGCGTGCGGCCGACGAGACGACGGACCCGGGCGAGGAGTCCCCCGGAGGGCGCGGCGTGGAGCGTGGCACAGAGAGCGCTGCGGAGACGTCGAACGGCGCGGAGAAGTCGAACGGCGCGGACCCCGCGGACGACTCCGCCGCCGACCCCGGCACCGGTCGTCTCGCGATTCTGCGGGCCGCCCGGCGCGCGTTCACCCAGCGCCCGTACGCCGAGGTGACCATGCGCGGCATCGCCGCCGACGCCGGCGTCAGCGCCTCGCTCATCGTCAAACGCTTCGGTACCAAGGAGCGCCTCTTCAACACCGTCGCCGACTTCGGGCCCGCCGCCGACAGGCTCTTCGCCGCGCCGCCCGCCGACCTCGGCAGACATCTCGTGCTGACCATGGTCCGGCTACGGCGCGAGAACCACTCCGACCCCCTCCTGCGCGTCGTCTTCTCCCTCGGCAACATGGACGAGCGGACCCTGCTGCGCGAGCGCTTCCGCGAGCAGGTCACCGCACGGCTCGCCGGTCTCATCGGCGGCGAGCAGTGCGAGCTGAGGGCGGAGCTGATCACCGGCCAGCTCCTCGGCCTCGGGGCCACCCTCAGCCTCCACCGCCCCGGCGCCGGTGAGCGTGCCACCCCCGAACAGCTGGCGGACCTCTACGCGCCCGCGCTCCAGCGGTTGATCACCGGCCACTGAGCGCGCGCGGAACCGGGCAGCGGCTCGTACCATTTTGTACCGGCTCATATCGTCCGCTTGCGGTCCGTACCGGTACCGCGCACACAATTGACACCAGAAGGTAGGGAACAAACCGACCTGCCGTGCCCGCGACTGGGAAGAGGGGCCCGTGAGTGTCGATCCGCCACCCGGCCTCCCCCTCCCGGACCGGCCCGACGAGTCCGACGAGTCCGACCAGTCCGGCCGGCCCGATCCGGACTGGCCCGCCGGCCCCGACCTGACCCTCGCGTACAACCGCACGGGCAGCTTCGACATCGATCTCCGCAGCGAGCGCATGCATCTGGATCCCGGTGCCCTCGACGTGTTCGACCTGCGCCCCGACGAGTACGACGGCCACATGTCGGTCGCCAACCGGGTGCCCGCCGAGGAGCTGGAGCGCCTGGACACGCTGATCCGGCGGGCGCTGGAGAGCGGCAAGGACATCTACGGGGCGTACTTCCGGATCCGCCTCCGCGACGGATCGCGCCGCTGGCTGCACACCCAGGGCCGTCTCGTACGCGGTACGACGGGCGACCCGTACCGGGTCATCGGCATCGTGCGCGACGCCACCCGCGAGCTGGACGACGCCGCCCTGCGCACCGAACTGGTCGAGACCCGTCGCCGGCTCACCAGCATGGTCCGCCGCGTCACCGCCCTGCTCGCCCGCGCGACGACCGTGGACGACGTCACCGACGCGCTGAAGGACACCGAGGCGCTGAGCAACCTCGGCGCGGTGAGCGTGATGCTCGGCGTCGTCGAGAACGGACGTGTCCATACGGTCACCGAGGGGCGGCTGGGGCTGTACGTCCCGGAACTCCAGTACACGCGGATCGACGCGCCATTCCCGATGAGCGAGGTCGTCCGGACCGTACGGCCCCGCTACATCTCCTCACGCGAGGAGTTCCGGCGCTGTTTCCCGCCGCTCTGGGAGCACATCGAACACCTCCCGGTGGCATCCGGCGCCTACCTGCCCCTGATCGTCCAGGGCCGGACCATCGGCGCCCTGGGACTGCTCTACTCCCGGCACGGCGGATTCACCGGCGAGGAACGCAACCTCCTCGTCACGCTCAGCAGCAGCATCGCCCAGAGCCTCCAGCGCGCGATGCTCTTCGAGCAGGAGCACGATCTCGCCGAGAGCCTGCAACAGGCCATGCTGCCGCACCGTATCCCCGAGGTCGCCGGGGCCCGGATCGCCGTCCGTTACCGCGCGGCCAGGGCCGGACGTGACGTCGGCGGCGACTGGTACGACGTGATCCCGCTGCCCGGCGGCCGGGTCGGCCTGATGATCGGTGACGTCCAGGGCCACGACACGGACGCCGCCGCCGTGATGGGACAACTGCGGATAGGGCTGTGGGCGTACGCCTCCGAGGGCCACTCGCCCGCCACGGCCATGGCACGCGCCTCCACCTTCCTGCACGAGCTGGACACCGAACGCTTCGCCACCTGCACGTATGTAGAAGTCGACCTGTCGACAGGAGCACTCCAGATCGTCCGGGCCGGCCACCTCGAACCGATGGTGCGCCGCCGCGACGGCAGCTGCGTCACCATCGACACCGAGGGCGGACTGCCGCTGGGGATCGTGAACGGGCCCGCCAGGCGCGGCGGCACCGACTACCCGGTCACGCGGGCGACTCTCGCTCCCGGCGACACCCTGCTCATCTACACCGACGGGCTGGTGGAACGGCCGGGAGCCACGCTCGACGCGGGTCTCGACCGGCTCGCGCGGGCCGTACAGGACGGCCCCGGGGACATCCAGGAACTGGCCGACAGCCTCGGCGACCTCGTGGGGGAGCACGGCGGCGGTGACGACATGGCTCTACTGCTCATGCGCAGGGAGCCCCCGCCCCGCGACACGTGACGAGCCGTCGACCGATCTGAGTGCTCCTCGGCTCTTTCTGACGCATCATCAGTTAATCCGGCGGGTGCCGCCGCCGCTCGGGCGGGCACCCCACGTCACTTCCACGGTGCCCCCTGTTCTCCCCGACGTGTCCGTGAACCTCTGGCGAACCGGGGCACACGCGGCGATGCTGGGCGGCTGACAGCGCTTACTACCCGCGCCAACCCCCCGTACTACAGGAGAACTTGTGGGCCCAGGTCTTGCCCGCCGGTCCGTCGTGCTGCTCGCGGCGGTCACCGCACTGACAACCGGAGCCATCACCCCGTCCGTCGCCGACTCCACCCCCGACCCCCGTCCGCACGACGCCGCCGAGATGCTGCGCCCCGTCGCGCCACCACCGGCCAGCAGACCGGCCGGCAGACCGTCCGTCGACCCCGGATCGGTGGTCGACGGCGACGGCATCGAGACCGCGCGCAGCTCCCGCCCCGTCGCGCCGGGCGTCAGCCTCACCTCGTACGACCGCCTCGAATCCGACAAGTGGCTGCGCGTCGACGCGCTCTCCGTCGACCTCGACGGCGGTGGCGTCCGGGCCGACTACCTCTCCTCGGGCGAGGTCGCCGACCGCCGCAGCGTCTCCGAACTCGCCGCCGGCCACGACCCCGGCCAGGGCCGCCGCACCGTCGCCGCCATCAACGCCGACTTCTTCGACATCAACGAGACCGGCGCGCCGCAGGGGCCCGGCATCAAGGACGGCGCCCTGACCCAGTCGCCCGCCGCCGGCGCCAACCGGGCCGTCGGGATCGGCCCCGAGAACGCCGGGCGCGTCCTGGAGCTGTACTTCGACGGCGCCCTGACACTGCCCACCGGACCGTGGCCCCTCGCCGCGTACAACGCCGCGAACGTACCGGCCGGTGGCATCGGCGCGTACAACTCGGCCTGGGGCCGGGCCAACCGCGCGCTCACCGTGGACACCGCGAGACCCGTGGCCGAGGTGGCGGTCCGGGACGGCAAGGTCGTCACCGTCACCGACAACCCCGGCAGCGGTCCGATCGAGCCCGGCACCACCGTCCTGGTCGGACGGGAGGCCGGCGCCGTACAGCTCCAGGCACTGCGCCCCGGGGACCCGGTGGCCGTCGAGTACAGCCCGCGCACCAACGGCGGGCCCGTGCCGCGCACCGCGGTCGGCGGACGGGAACTCCTCGTCGTCGACGGTGTCCCGCAGAACCACGAGGGCCAGGGCAACAACACCGCCGCACCCCGCACCGCCGTCGGCTTCTCCAAGGACGGCAGCGAGATGCGGGTGATCACCGTCGACGGCCGGCAGGCCGACAGCGGCGGTGTCACCCTCACCGAGCTGGCCGTGATGATGAAGGAGGCCGGCGCGTACAACGCGCTCAACCTCGACGGCGGCGGCTCCTCGACTCTCGTCGCCCGCGAACCCGGCAGCGACGCGCTCCAGGTGGAGAACGCCCCGTCCGACGGCAGCGAGCGCACCGTCCCCAACGGCCTCGCCCTCACCGCGCCCGACGGCAGCGGGCGTCTCGACGGCTTCTGGGTCGAGACCCGTACGCCCGCCGGAGCCGCGCCCGGCGACGACCCCGTCAAGGGCGGCCACCCCGAACGCGTCTTCCCCGGACTGACCCGCGCCCTCACGGCGGCCGGTTACGACGAGACGTACGGCCCCGCGCAGGGCGACCCACGCTGGCGGACCGAACGGTCCTCGGTCGGCCGGGTCGACGACGACGGGCTGTTCACCGCCCGCCGCAGCGGCACCACCGAGGTCCGCGCGGAACGCGGACGAGCCGCCGGATCCATCGAGTTGACCGTCCTCGACGACCTCGCACGGATCCGGCCGACCACCACCCGTGTCGGTCTCGCCGACGGCGAGGCGACCGGCACCTTCGGCATCGTCGGCCTCGACGCGCACGGCACGTCCGCGCCCGTGGAGCCGCGCGACGTGAAGCTGGCGTACGACCGCGCCCTGTTCGCCGTCGCCGACGACGGCAAGGGCGCCTTCACCGTCACCTCCAGGACCGGCGGCGGCGCGGGACGGATCACGGCGACCGTCGACGGCGTCACCACCGCGCTCGCGGTGAGCGTCGGACTCCAGGAGCAGCAGGTCTCCCCCCTCGACGACGCCGCCGCGTGGAAGTTCAGCCACGCCCGCGCCGCGGGATCGGTCGCGGCGACACCCGAAGGTCAGACCGGTACCGGCCTGAAACTGACGTACGACTTCGGACTCTCGACCGCGACCCGCGCGGCGTACGCGAGCCCGCCGCAGCAGATCACCGTGCCGGGCCAGCCGCAGTCCTTCACGATGTGGATCAAGGGGGACGGGAAGGGGGCCTGGCCGACGCTGCATCTCAAGGACGCCGCCGGATCGGACCAGTTGCTTCGAGGGCCCTACGTCACCTGGACCGGCTGGCGGCTGGTGACGTTCGCGGTGCCGCAGGGGGCCGCGATGCCGCTGTCCGTGTTCCGCTTCTATCTCGCGGAGACCGCGGCCGACAAGCAGTACACCGGGGAGATCGTGATCGACGGACTGACGGCGCAGGTTCCGCCCACCGTCGACCTGCCCGAACAGCGGCCGCCCGCCGACCCGTTGATCGACACGGCCGCCGAGACCGAGGGCCGGGACTGGCAGTTCGCGGTGATGTCCGACGCGCAGTTCGTGGCCCGCGAACCCGACAGCGCGATCGTGCGGCAGGCCCGTCGGACACTGCGCGAGATCAAGGCGGCGAAGCCCGACTTCCTCGTCGTCAACGGCGACCTGGTCGACGAGGGTTCGCCCGCGGACCTCACCTTCGCGCGGCAGGTGCTCACCGAGGAGCTGGGAGACGAACTGCCCTGGTACTACGTGCCCGGCAACCACGAGGTGATGGGCGGGAAGATCGACAACTTCGTCGGCGAATTCGGCCCCGCGCAGCGGGTGTTCGACCACGGCGGAACACGCTTCGTCACACTCGACACCTCCAGCCTCTCCCTGCGCGGCGGCGGCTTCGCCCAGATCAAGGCCCTGCGCGCCCAGTTGGACGCCGCGGCCGACGACCCGCGCGTCAGCTCGGTGATGGTCATCGAGCATGTCCCGCCGCGCGACCCCACCGTGCAGAAGGGCAGCCAGCTCGGCGACCGCAAGGAGGCGGCGCTGCTGGAGGACTGGCTCGCCGGCTTCCGCCGTACGAGCGGCAAGGGCGCCGGCTTCATCGGCAGCCACGTCGGGGTCTTCGACGCCTCGCGCGTCGACGGCGTCCCGTATCTGATCAACGGCAACTCCGGGAAGAACCCGGCGGCCCCGGCCGACGAGGGCGGGTTCACCGGCTGGTCGCTCGTCGGCGTCGACAAGGTGTCCAGGAGCGAGCAGTCCGAGGCCCGGCGCGAGCCGTGGGAAGGCGGGCCCGACTGGGTCTCCGTACAGACACGCGCCCACACCGACGCGCTGGCGCTCGACGCGCCCTCCGCACTGGCACCCGGCGACAAGGCGGCGCTCGCGGCGACCGTCACCCAGGGGACGAGGGAGGTGCCGGTCGCCTTCCCGCTGAGCGCGGACTGGACGGGCTCGCCGAACGTGCACATCGGTGACCCGCGCAAGGCGAACCGTCGCGACGTGGCGGCGTTCGACCCGGCCAGCGGGACGCTGACGGCGCTGCGGCGGGGCGCGGCCACGGTCACCGTGACGGTCAACGGGGTGACGCGGCGGGCGGAGATCCGGATCGCCGCGGCGGTCCGGCCCGCGGCGTAGCTACGCCCGGCACCACGGCGTGCCGGGCGTGACCGGTCAGCCACGGCCCAGGACGGGCCCGCAC
>NZ_JBHUZM010000057.1:0-45250 GCF_042667665.1 Streptomyces sp. NPDC057307
CGGGCACACGGCCGACGCGGCGTTGGTCGTGGCCCACGCCGGCGAACGGACGTGAGCGTCGGAACACCGAGCAATGAGGGAAGGCGTCGTGCACTTTCGCCAACAGGCCCTTTCCAAGCTGCAGTCGCCCGAGGAGATCGACCTGCCGGTCCGCTTCGCGCGGCCCCAGGGCTGTCTCGTCCTGGCCGTCACGGTCGTCGTCATGACCGCCGCCGCCGTCTGGGCCGTGACCGGCAGCGTCTCGTCCACCCTCGGCGCCCCCGGCATCCTCACCCACGCGCAGGGCAGTTACGTCCTCCAGAGCCCCGTCGCCGGCCAGATCACGGACGTACTCGCCGAGGAGGGCGAGCGGGTGTCCGCCAACTCCCCGCTCGTCGAGGTCCGTACCGCCGAGGGCAGCACCGTCGTCCGCACCCTCGCCGCCGGACGGCTGACGACCCTGGTGGCCGCCGTGGGCTCCGTGATCACCACCGGCGCCGATGTCGCGGCGGTCGAACGGGTCGAGAAGGCCGACGACCCGCTGAGCGTGATGCTGTACGCGCCCGCCGGGAGCGGAGCGACCGTACCCGTCGGCGCCTCCGTCGACGTCACCGTCCAGTCGGTGCCGAAGCAGCGGTACGGCGTGCTGCGCGGCCGGGTCGAAGCCGTCGGCCGGGTCGCCGAGACCAGCAGGCGCATCACGGGGTTCCTCGGCAGCACGCAGTTGGGCGAGCAGTTCTCCCGCGAGGGCCCACCCGTCGCCGTACTGGTGCGACTTGACGAGTCGTCAGCCACCAAGTCCGGTTACGCCTGGTCCTCGCCGGACGGGCCGCCGTACGCCGTCGAGTCCATGACCCTGGCCACCGGCTCCATCCGGCTGGCCGAACAGCACCCGATCGATTGGCTGCTCCCGTGAGCCCGCACCGGCACCAGCTTCCCCGGGCCCCGCGGAAGCACCAGCAACGCAAGCACCAGCAACGCAAGCACCAGCAGCACCAGCAGCACCAGCAGCACCAGCAGCCGCCCGGACGGCGCCGTGCCGCCAAGCGTTCCCGGACAACCGCCGGGACGCCCAGGCCCAAGGCCGTCCGCACCCCCACCGTCCTCCAGATGGAGGCCCTGGAGTGCGGCGCCGCCTCCCTCGCCATGGTGCTGGCCCACTACGGCCGCCATGTCCCCCTGGAGGAGCTGCGCATCGCGTGCGGTGTGTCGCGCGACGGCTCGCGTGCCTCCAATCTCCTGAAGGCGGCGCGTAGTTACGGCCTCCAGGCCAAGGGCATGCAGATGGAGGCGGAAGCCCTCGCCGGGGTCCGGGCACCCGCGATCCTGTTCTGGGAGTTCAACCACTACGTGGTGTACGACGGCATGGGCCGCAGGCCCGGCGGCCGGGGTGTGCACATCAACGACCCCGACAAGGGGCGTCGTTTCGTCTCCGCGGAGGACTTCGACACCAGCTTCACGGGCGTCGTCCTCGTCTTCGAGCCGACCGCCGCCTTCCGCCGGGGCGGCCGTAAGCCCGGAATCATGAGCGCCATGCCCGCGCGCCTGCGCGGCACCGCCGCCACCCTGCTGGCCGCGCTGCTCGCCAGCCTGCTGCTGGTGGCGGTCGGCGCGGCGGTGCCCGCGCTGAGCCGTACGTACATCGACATGTTCCTGATAGGCGGTCAGACGTCCCTCCTGGGAACGCTGTTCGCGGCGATGGCGACGATGGTGGTGCTCACCGCCGTACTGACCGGGCTCCAACAGGCGAACCTGCTGCGCGGGCGCGTCATCTCGTCCACGCTGAGCGGCGCCCGGTTCCTGCGGCATCTGCTGCGGCTGCCGGTCACGTTCTTCGCGCAGCGCAGCCCCGCCGACCTCGTCCAGCGGCTCCAGTCCAACGACACGGTGACCGAGACACTCGCGCGCGACCTGGCGGCGGCGGGTGTGGACGGGGTCGTGGTGATCCTGTACGCGGCGCTGCTGTGGTCGTACGACCCCCAACTCACCGTCGTCGGCGTGCTGATGGCGCTGCTCAACGTGGTCGCGATGCGTATCGTGATCCAGCTGCGCTCCACCGGTACGCGCAAGCTGCGGGCGGACAGCGCGCGGCTCACCAACACCTCGTACACCGGCCTTCAGTTGATCGAGACGATGAAGGCGACCGGCGGCGAGAACGGGTACTTCAGGCGGTGGGCGGGGCAGCACGCGACGACGCTGGAGGAGCAGCAGAAGCTCGGTGTGCCCAGCGCCGCGCTGGCGGTGGTCGCACCCACGCTGGCGACGCTCAACAGCGCGCTGATCCTCTGGATCGGCGGGCTGCGGGCGGTGGAGGGGGCCATCTCGATCGGTCTGCTCGTCGCGTTCCAGGCGCTGGTGGTGCGGTTCACCGCGCCGATCACCCGGCTGAACGGGGTGGCGGGCCGGATCCAGGACTTCGCCGCCGACGTGGCCCGGCTGAAGGACGTCGAGAGCTTTCCCGTCGACCCGCTCTACTCGCGGCAGCGGCCGGACGCCAGTACACGCCGGCTGACGGGCCATGTGGAGCTGGAGAGTGTCGTGTTCGGCTACAGCCCGCTGGACGCACCGCTGCTCGACGGCTTCTCGCTGACGGTGGGGCCGGGGCAGCAGGTCGCGCTGGTCGGCGGTTCCGGGAGCGGCAAGTCCACGGTCTCCAGGCTCATTTCGGGTCTCTACAGTCCGTGGGAGGGCACGATCCGCATCGACGGGCAGCGCCTGGAAGACCTGTCCCGCAGCGCGCTCGCCGCGTCGGTGTCCTTCGTCGACCAGGACGTCTTCCTCTTCGAGGGCACCGTCCGGGACAACGTCGCGCTGTGGGACCCCTCGATACCGGACGACGCCGTCGTCACCGCTCTCAAGGACGCCGCGCTTTACGACGACGTGATCGCGCGCCGCCCCGAGGGCATCCACAGCAGGGTCGAGCAGGACGGCCGGAACTTCTCCGGCGGTCAGCGCCAGCGGCTGGAGATCGCCCGCGCGCTGGTCAGGCGCCCGAGCATTCTGGTCCTCGACGAGGTGACGAGCGCGCTGGACGCGGAGACGGAGCGCGTGATCATCGACAACCTGCGGCGGCGCGGCTGCGCGTGCGTGGTGATCGCGCACCGGCTGAGCACGGTGCGCGACAGCGACGAGATCGTGGTGCTCGACCACGGGACGGTCGTGGAACGCGGCAGGCACGAGGAACTGGTGGCCGCCGGAGGGACGTACGCACACCTGGTGAAGGAGTACTGACGTGGCCTCCCCGACGGCGGGCACGGGAGCCGGAGCGACGGCAGGGGCAGGAGCCGGGGAGGGCACGGCAGGCGCAGGCGCGGGTGCGGGTACGGGTACGGGTACGGCGGGTATCGACCCGGTGATCCACGCTCTCGGTGCGCTGGGCACCCCGGTCGACTGCGCCGGTCTGCGCAACGTGCCGCTGGAGGGCCCGCATGTACTGTGGCTCGTCGTCGGGGGCGTGCTCGACCTGTTCGCCGTCGACGCGGCGGAGCGGGGGCAGTGGCATTTCCTCGGCCGTCTGGAAGCGGGGACGCTGCTCCTCGGGCCGGTCGAGGGCCCCCGGCACACGTTGCTGAGCAGGCCCTCGCAGGACTGCGCGCTGCGGCGGATCGCGTTGCGGGAGCTGTACGCGCCGCCGCCGGCCGCGTACGTGGATCCGTACTCCGACACGTACTCCGGCGCGTACACCGACCCGTACGCCGACCCGTACACCGGCACGCACACCGACCCGTACGGAGCCCCGGTCCCGACCCCGCTGGAGCATGCCTTCGCACTCGGCGCCGCGCGCGGCCTCGGCGCGCTCTTCCAGACGCCGCTCGACACCCGCCCGTCCACCGACGGCGCCGTGTCCGACGACGACGTGCTGTGGATGCCGGTCTCGCCAGGCAGCGTGCGGTACGGCGCCTCGTACAGCGCGGACGCGGCGGGCGATCTGCTCGTCGACGGCGCGATGTGGCAGCGGATGATCAACCAGCAGCACCGGCTGCTGTCGGCCGTCGACCACTGGATCGAGCGGCAGGAGCGCGCGCACGAGGACCGGACCGCCGCCGGGATCAAGGCCGGTGAGGCGGTTCGGGCGCGGGCGGACGAGGCGCTGGTGGCGTCCATCGGCCGCCCCGGCAGCGGGTCCGACGACGCGGGCGCGGCCGGTGGCGACGCCGCCCGCGACGCGACGTTCGCGGTCTGCCGGCTGGTCGCGGCGGCCTCCGGCATCACCCTCTCCGACCACTCCCGCAGCGCGGGAACCCCGCTCGACGACCGCGTCGGCCCGGTCGAACGCATCGCGATCGCCTCCCGGGTCCGTACCCGCGCCGTCCGGCTCGACGGCCCGTGGTGGCGGACCGACTCCGGACCGCTGGTGGGCCGACGGGCCAAGTCCGGCGCCCCGGTGGCGCTGCTCCGGCGGCGCGGCCGTTACGAGGCGGTCAATCCGGCCACCGGGGCGCGGCTGCGCGTCGGCGGTCACAACGCCGACGACTTCGAGCCGCGCGCCGAGATGTTCTACCGCCCGCTGCCCGAAGAGCCCATGACACCTTGGCGGTTGCTCCGCTTCGGCCTGCGCGGCAACGCTGTGGATCTGCGCTACCTGGTGCTGACCACCCTCGTCACCGTGGGTCTCGGCGCACTGGTGCCGCTCGCGACCGGGCGGGTGCTCGGCGAGTACGTGCCGAGTGCCCGGACCGATCTGATCACGCAGGTCTCGCTCGCCGTCATGATCACCGGCATCGTCTCCGCCTCCTTCATGCTGACGCAGAGCCTCACCATCCTGCGGATGGAGGGCCGTATCGAGAGCACGCTGCAACCCGCCGTGTGGGACCGGCTGTTGAGGCTGCCGACGAAGTTCTTCGCCGAGCGTTCCACCGGTGAACTCGCGAGCGCGGCGATGGGCGTCAGCGCGATCCGCCGGGTGCTGTCGGGCCTCGGTCCCGTGATCGTGCAATCGACGGCGGTGGGCGCGATGAGCCTCGTGCTGCTGCTGGTCCACAGTGTCCCGCTCGCCCTGGCGGCGATGGGCATGCTGGTCGTCATCGGCGCCGTGTTCCTCGGCATGGGGCTGTGGCAACTGCGCTGGCAGCGGCAGTTGGTCGTACTCGGCAACAAGCTCAACAACCAGGCGTTCCAGACCCTGCGCGGGCTCCCGAAGCTGCGGGTCGCCGCGGCCGAGGGCTTCGCTTACGCGGCCTGGGCGCGCGGCTTCGCCCGCTCGCGCGAACTCCAGCAGCGGGCGGGCCGGATCAAGAATCTGACGACGGTGCTGGACGCGGTGTATCTGCCGTTCTGCTCCCTCGTGATGTTCATGCTGCTGGCCGGACCGGCGCGCGGCACGATGTCGGCCGCCGAGTTCCTGACCTTCAACACCGCCGTGACCATGCTGCTGACCTCCGTCACCCAGCTCACCGGCGCGCTCGTGTCGGTGGCCGCCGTGCTGCCCATGTTCGAACAGCTCAAGCCGGTCCTGGACGAGGCGCCCGAGGTCGGTGACACGGGCGCCCAGCCCGGCGTGCTGACCGGCGGGATCGAGGCCCGGAAGCTCTCCTTCCGCTACACCGACGACGGCCCGCTGGTGCTCGACGACGTGTCGCTGCGGATGGAGCCCGGCGAGTTCGTGGCGGTCGTCGGCCCCAGCGGCTGTGGCAAGTCGACACTGCTGCGGCTGCTGATCGGCTTCGACCGGCCGGTCACGGGAAGCGTGCTGTACGACGGCCAGGACCTGGCCGCTCTCGACCGGGCGGCCGTACGGCGCCAGTGCGGTGTCGTCCTGCAGAACGCGCAGCCGCTCACCGGCTCCATCTGGGACTGCGTCTGCGGCGCCGAGACGTTCACGCAGGAGGAGGTGTGGGAGGCCGTCGAGATGGCGGGGCTGGCGGCGGACATCAAGCGCATGCCGATGGGCCTGCACACCATGATCGCCGGAGGCGGCGCCATCTCCGGCGGCCAGCGCCAGCGCCTGATGATCGCCCAGGCACTGGTCCGCCGCCCACGGCTGCTCTTCCTGGACGAGGCCACCAGCGCGCTGGACAACGAGACCCAGCGGATCGTGATCGAAAGCACTCGCGAGCTGAACGCGGGCCGCCTGGTGATCGCCCACCGGCTGTCGACGGTCCTGGACGCGGACCGCGTACTGGTCATGGACGCGGGACGGATCGTCGAACAGGGCCCGCCCGCCGCTCTGTTGGCGGACGCCGGCGGCAGGCTGCACGAACTGGTACGGCGTCAGCTGGCCTGATCGCGAGGGTGTGTTGACACCTCCCCGCCGCCACGCGAAAGTCGCGGCAATGGAGATCAACACACTGACGGCGGCCGAGCGACGCGTGTGGGACGCGTTCGCGACGGGCGAGGTCGTGGACTTCCGTACGACCGACGCCCCGGACCCCGCACTCGGTGAGCGGTGGGGGCCCGAGCGGAGTGTGCGGGCCGAGGTGGTGCGCGCCGTCCTGCTCGGCGGGGCGCGGCGGGACGGGGAGATACCCGCGCTGCGGATCGTCGGAGCGCGGATCACCGGCGCGCTCAACTTGCGCAACGGGACAGTCGATTGCGCCATCCTGTTCGGCGGCTGCTTCTTCGATGAGGTGCCCAATCTGTACGGTGCGCAGTTCCGGCACCTCAACCTCAGCGAGTCCGTGCTGCCCGGGATGATCGCGGCGACGGTACGGATCGACGGTCAGCTGTTGTTGATCGACTGTCGTATCCTCGGCCCCGCCAGGTTCGGGGCGGCGCAGATCTCCGGGACCGTGTATCTCGACGGCGCTCGGTTTACCTCGGCGAACCCCGACTCCGATCCGGCCGACGGAACTGAACAAGAGGCGTTGCTCCAGTTCAACCGGGCCACCCTCGGCGACGATCTCTGGGCGCCCGGTCTGCACGTCGACGGACGGCTACGGCTCGCCGGGGCCACGGTGACGGGAACGGTGAACCTGGACGACGCCGTCCTCACCGCGCCGGGCCGTACGGCCCTCGACGCGGAGACGCTGGCCGTAGGGACGGACCTCAGGGCGATGCGGTTGCGCGTTCAAGGCCGGGTCAATCTGCGTGGAGCCCGTATCCCCGGCCAACTCAACCTCGCATACGCCCAGTTGTCGGAGCCCGGCGGGGTGGCCCTGCGGGCCAGCAGCTGTGTCGTCGGCGAGCTGTGGCTGCGCGAGGCCGCCCCCGTCGAGGGCTCGGTCAATCTGCGGCGCTCCCAGGTCGAGCTGCTGCACGTGGCGCCCGAGGTCTGGCCCGACAGCGTCCAGCTCGACGGGCTGACGTACGGGGCGCTCACGCCGCACGAGCCGGCCGAGCGGCGACTGGCCGTCCTCGAACGGGACGGCGACGACTATGTGCCCTACGCCTACGAGCAGTTGACCGCCTCGTACCGCAGGATCGGCGACGACGCCGCGGCTCGGACCGTACAGCTCGCGAAGCAGCGCAGGCAGCGCCGGGGGCTCGCCTGGTACGCCCGGCTCTGGGGGCATGTCCAGGACCTCACCGTCGGCTATGGCTTCCGGCCCATGCGCGCCGTGGCCTGGATGCTGTCGCTGCTGATGGTGGCCTCGGTCGCGTACACGGTGCGCCGACCCCGCCCGTTGAAGGCCGACGAGTCCCCGGACTTCAACCCCGTCTTCTACAGTCTCGACCTGCTGCTGCCGATCATCGACTTCGGGCAGGAGCGGGCCTTCACACCGGAGGGCGGCTGGCATCAGGGGCTCTCGTACGTCCTGATCATCACCGGCTGGATCCTGGCCACGACGATCATCGCCGGTGTGTCGCGGGCGGTCAGCCGTCAGTGAGCGGGGGGCGCGTGCGGGTGCGGGGCGGGGGCGTGGTCGAATCGACTCGGACATCCGAGAGAAGGGCGGCCGGTGGCTGACGGCGCGGGATCGAACTGGGCGGGGAACATCGTCTTCTCCGCCGACCGGGTGCACCGCCCGGCCACGCTCGACGAGCTGCGCGCGCTCGTCGCGGGCAGCTCGCGCGTACGGGCGCTCGGCAGCGGGCACTCGTTCAACCGCATCGCCGACACCGACGGCGCCCTCGTCTCGCTCACCGAGCTGCCGCGGACCGTGGACGTCGACACGGCCGCCGGTACGGTACGCGTCGCGGGCGGCGTACGGTACGCGGAACTGGCCCGGAAGGTGCACGACCGGGGTCTCGCCCTGCACAACATGGCGTCCCTCCCGCACATCTCGGTGGCGGGATCGGTCGCCACCGGCACGCACGGGTCCGGTGACGCCTCCGGCTCGCTCGCGACCGCCGTACGCGCCGTGGAGCTGGTCACCGCGGACGGCGACTCGCTGACGCTGGACCGGGAGCGGGACGCCGACCGCTTCCCCGGTTCCGTGGTGGCCCTCGGCGCGCTCGGGGTGGTCACCTCGCTCACCCTGGACCTGGTTCCGGCCTTCGACGTACGGCAGTCCGTCCACACCGGGCTGCCGCTGGACGTGCTGGAGGAGCACTTCGACGCGATCACCTCGGCGGCGTACAGCGTGAGCCTGTTCACCGACTGGAGCGCCCCGCGCTTCGGTCAGGTCTGGCTGAAGCGCCTCGCCGCCCCAGCGCCGGACTCCCCCGCGTCCGAATCACCTGCGTCCGACTCCCCCGAACCGGACTTCCCCTGGGCCGAACCCGCGACCGAGCCCATGCACCCCGTGCCCGGCATGCCCGCCACGTACTGCACCGAGCAGCGCGGGGTGCGGGGGCCGTGGCACGCCCGACTGCCGCACTTCCGGGCCGAGTTCACCCCCAGCAACGGGGAGGAGCTGCAGTCCGAGTATCTGGTCCCGCGCCGGCACGCCGTCGCGGCGCTGCGGGCGGTGGCCGGACTGGGGCCGGTACTGGCGCCCGTGCTCCAGGTCTGCGAGGTGCGCACCGTGGCCGCCGACGAGCTGTGGCTGAGTCCGGCCGAGGGCCGGGACACGGTCGCGCTGCACTTCACCTGGATCAAGGACACGGCTTCGGTGGTGCCGGTGATCACGCGGCTCGAAGCGGCGCTGGAAGGTCTCGACGCGCGGCCGCACTGGGGCAAGGTGTTCACGACGGCGCCGGCCGAGCTGCGGGGCCGCTACCCGCGTATGGCGGACTTCCTGGCGCTGCGGGCCGCCCTGGACCCGGCGGGAAAGTTCATGAACAACTTCCTGCGCCGGCTGCTGTTCGAAGACTGACTACGAAGACTGACTACGAGGACTGATCACGAGAACCGATCACACGCCTCCGTTCCCTGGCCCTTCGCCTTCGTTTCGCTTTCGTTTCGCCTTCGTTCCTGGCCGGAAGGGCGTCGGGCAGTGGCCGAACACCGCCAATTTGCCAACATCGTTGCGCAATCCCTCGCCGAAGGCACCGGCCGGTGGTATCTACAACATGGCCGCCACTCACCCCCCGCACCTCCCTCCATGCGCACACGCACCACCGGACGCACCACGCGCACCCCCCATTCCTCGGCGGCCCGTAGGAAGGACCTGCCTTGCGAAGAAGTGCCTCACGCCGTACGCAAGCTCTCCTCAGCCTCATCGTGTTCGCCGTCACGGCGGCACTCATGACCCTCGTCCAGGCCCCCGCGAGCGCCGCACCGGCCGCCCCCGCCGCTCCCACGGAGTCCAACGGCGGCGTGCGGATCATGCCGCTGGGCGACTCGATCACCCACGGGCACAACATCCCCGGCGGCTACCGCATCAACCTCTGGCAGCATCTCGCCGGCGGCGGCTACACGGTCGACTTCGTCGGCTCACAGGTCAACGGACCGCCGGAGCTGGGCGACCACGACCACCAGGGCCACTCGGGCTGGCGCATCGACCAGCTCCGTTCGAACATCGACGGCTGGCTCGCCGCGAGCGACCCGCGCACGATCATGCTCCAGATCGGCACGAACGACGTGAACCAGAACTACGACCTGGCCAACGCCCCGGCCCGGCTCTCCGACCTCATCGACCGCATCCTCCAACAGAAGCCGCGGATCGAGCTGTTCGTCGCGACGATCACGCCGGAGTCGAGCCCCGACCTCGAAGCCCGGGTGAAGACGTTCAACGCGGCGCTGCCCGCCATCGTCAACAGCAAGGGTCCGCGCGTCCACTTGGTTGACATGTACAGGGCATTGACGGTGGCCGACCTCGCCGACGGCGTGCACCCCAACGCCGGGGGCTACGCCAAGATGGCGACCGTCTGGTATAACGCGCTGCGCTCGGTGCCCGCCAGCCTCGTCCCGCTCGCGGCGACCGGTCAGGGCACGCTCGTCAACGCGCAGTCGGGCCGCTGCCTCGACGTCGACGGCGCCGTGACGACCACGGGCACCCGGACGGTCGTCTACGACTGCCACCGCAGGGCGAACCAGCAGTGGGCCCGTACGGCCACCAACGAGCTGCGCGTGTACGGCAACCGCTGCCTGGACGCGAGCGGCGCCGCCACGGCCGACGGCACCCCGGTCATCATCTGGGACTGCCGCGGCACGGCCAATCAGCAGTGGCGCGTCAACACGGACGGCACCGTCGTCGGCGTCGCCTCCGGCAAGTGCCTGACGCCGACGGCCGGCGGAACGGCCAACGGTACGAAGCTGGAGCTGCGCACCTGCGGCGGCGGCGCCGGCCAGCGGTGGACCATGGCCGCCTAGGACCTGTCTTCAAAGTAGCGTCGTCCGCCCGCAGGGCGGGGCGCGCGGCGTCTGGTGCGGTGCGTCGCAAGGCGGAGGATCATGCTCGTACCGGGCGTACTCGCATGACTCCGACAACGCGGCGAAGTGCCGTACCAGGCGTCGCGCGCCAGGCGGGACTTTGAAGACAGGTCCTAGTTCCAAGGCGGTTCGGCGCGGCGGTTCACCTCGGTGCACGATCCAGCGCACCGCCGACCCCGGGACCCACCGCACCGCCGGCCCGATATCGCCGGGCGCGCCGAAATCGGCCGCCCGGCGATGTCGTACCCCCGTGGAATCATGTCGCTCGACCGGAACTCGACCGGAGTTCGGCCGGTCGCGGTGAACCACGAGAGGCGTCATGGGCGACGGAGCGGGGCCTGAGGGGAAGCCGGTGCCGGTGGGCGGCGGCGCGCGCGCCGTGCTCGACCGGGCCGACCGCCTGCTGGCCTCGGCGCGCCGGGTGACCGCCGATCACGCCGTCGTACGGGGCGGTGTCCTGAGCGCCATCACCCCGCTCCGCGACGCCCTGGTCCGCCAGGAACTGGCGGGCATCCCCGTCTCGCGGCTGGCCGATGTCACCGAGGGCAGGCTCCGGCTGGGCACGCTCGAACAGGCCGGGTACACCGATGTCGGGAAGGTGCTCGGCGCGACGGCGTACGAGCTTCGCGCCGTGCCCGGCATCGGCACACAGAGCGCGGGTCACGCCATCGCCGCCGCGCGGCGTCTCGCGGAGGCGATGGCGGAGCATGTGGCCGTCCGGTTGGACGCCGGCGACATCGACGATCCGCACGCGACGACCCTGGTCACCGCGGTGAGCCGGCTGGTGAACGCGGGCCCCGACATCCCCCGCGCCCTCGCGGCGGCGGCCCGGATCGACGCCGAACTCGCCCCGCTGCTGCCGCAGGCGCGCCCGGCCGGCGACCGGCTGCGCATGCTGCTCACCGGCAAGCGGCGCAGACAACTGGCCCAGCGGGCCGTCCAGTTGGTCGACGCGTTCCTCGACGACGCCGCCGATCGCGAGATCCCGCTCCTGCTCGCCCAGGCGGCCACGGATCTGCTGCGGCCCGTCCTCCCGGCGGACGAGGCGTGGCTCGACTTCCAGGTGCGTCCCGCCGACTATCTCGTCCTCCTGGCCGAACTCTCCGACGTCACCCCGGACGTCGACGCGGCCGAGGGCTTCCTGCCCGGAGACCTCTCGGAGCGCGTGCGCACACAGCGGCTGGACGACACCCACCGGCGGGTGTCACTGCGCGGCTATCAGGCGTTCGGGGCCCGGTTCGCGCTGGCCCAGCGCCGGGTGATCCTGGGCGACGAGATGGGTCTGGGCAAGACCATCCAGGCGATCGCCGCCCTCGCGCACCTCAAGGCCGAAGGCCGTACGCACTTCCTGGTGGTCTGCCCGGCCAGCGTCGTCATCAACTGGATCCGCGAGATCGAGTCCCGCAGCACGCTGCGCGCGTACCGGGTGCACGGGCAGGACCGGTCGGTGGCCCTGGGGCAGTGGACGCGGCACGGGGACGTCGCGGTCACGACGTACGACATCCTCGGCTCCCTCACGGTCCCCGACGACGTGCCGGTCGGGATGCTCGTCGTGGACGAGGCGCACTATGTGAAGAATCCCGAGACCCGGCGCTCCCGGACCGTGGAGGGCTGGGCGGCGCGCACGGACCATGTCCTGTTCCTGACCGGGACGCCGATGGAGAACCGGGTCGACGAGTTCCGTAATCTGGTGCGCCATCTGCGGCCCGAGCTGCTGCCCGGCATCCGTGACGGCGACGCGGCCATCGGCTCCGAGATCTTCCGCCAGGCGGTCGCGCCCGCGTATCTGCGCCGTAATCAGCAGGACGTCCTCACCGAGCTGCCCGAGCTGCAACAGGTCGACGAGTGGGAGGAGTTCAGCCCCGCCGCGCGCGCCGCCTACCGGCAGGCCGTGGCGGACGGGAACTTCATGGCGATGCGGCGCGCGGCGTACGCCGATCCCGCCACGTCGGCCAAGCTCCGGCGGCTGCGCGAACTCGTCGCCGAGGCCGCGTCGAACGGTCTGAAGGTCGTCGTCTTCTCCTTCTTCCGTGAGGTGCTGACGGCCGCGGAGGAAGCACTGCGCCCGGCCTCCGCCGCCGGCTCCCCTCCCACCGTCTTCGGTCCGCTCAACGGCCGGGTGCCCACCGCCCGGCGGCAGGAGCTGGTGGACGGCTTCGCCGAGGCGTCCGGGCACGCGGTCCTGCTCAGCCAGATCCAGTCGGGCGGCACCGGCCTCAATCTGCAGGCCGCGTCCGTGGTCATCCTGTGCGAGCCGCAGGTCACGCACACGCTGGAGAGCCAGGCCGTCGCGCGCGCCCACCGCATGGGGCAGATACGCCATGTCCAGGTCCACCGGCTGCTGACCGCCGACAGTGTCGACCAGCGGATGCTGCACCTGCTGGGCACGAAGCAGCGCCTCTTCGACGCGTACGCCCGGCACAGTGACGTCGCGGAGTCCACGCCCGACGCGGTCGACATCTCGGAGCAGTCGCTGGCCCGGCAGATCGTCGCGGAGGAGCAGGAGCGCATGGCGCTCCTGCCGGGCCCCGCCGCTCCCGCCCTCTGACGGACCGTCCGACGCCCCTGCCGTGACCGGCGGGGGCGTTGTCGTACCCCGCGCACGTCGCGTGCCCGACTCCCGCGCCCAACTCGCCTGTACGGCTGCCGTGCCCAACTCCCCCGGACAACCGCCGTGTTACCTCTGCGAAAACCGTTGACAAGCCGTTGACATGATTGCAACCTGTGAATCGCAAAAAAGTAAGCAAGTGGCTCAATTTCTTAAGTCTCTTCTCGCAACTTCATGGCAGCGCGCCACCCCTGCCCCCTCGTTCCAACCGAACAGAGGACCACATGAGACGGAAGCAACTCAGACCCAGACAGCTCAGTTGGCGACTGATCACCGGCATCGTCATGGCCGGTCTGATCGCCGTCGGGCTCACCCCCCTCTCGGCCACGGCGGCCGAACGCCCCAACCAGTCGACCGGCAAGAGCGTGTCGGCGAGTGGGTCCGAGGGGAACCA
Organism: Streptomyces sp. NPDC057307; assembly: GCF_042667665.1. Lineage (NCBI taxonomy): Bacteria > Bacillati > Actinomycetota > Actinomycetes > Kitasatosporales > Streptomycetaceae > Streptomyces > Streptomyces sp. NPDC057307. The sequence goes on from NZ_JBHUZM010000057.1 coordinate 13,618, forward strand.
CCCCGCCTCCAACGTCACCGACGGCAACCAGGCGTCGTACTGGGAGGGTCCGAACAACGCGTTCCCCCAGACCCTCCGGATCGACCTCGGCGCGAACGTCGCCGTCGATCAGGTGGTGCTCAAGCTCCCGACCACCTGGGAGGCCCGCACCCAGGCCCTCAGCGTCCAGGGCAGCACCGACGGCAACACCTACAACACCCTCTCCGCTTCGCAGGGACGGCTGTTCAACCCCTCGTCCGCGAACACGGTCACCATCGACTTCCCGTCCAGCAGCGTCCGTTACGTACGGCTGAACATCACGGGCAACACGGGCTGGCCGGCGGCGCAGATCTCCGAGTTCGGGATCTACGGCCCCGCGGGCGAGGACCCCGGCGACCCGGGCGACCCCGACCCCGGTGACGACGGCACCGACCTGGCGCGCGGCAAGCCGATCGAGGCGTCCTCCACGATCCACACGTTCGTCGCGGCCAACGCCAACGACGACAAGCTGAACACGTACTGGGAGTCCGCAGGACACCCGTCGAACCTGACGGTGAAGCTCGGGGCCGAGGCCGACATCACCTCCGTCGTGGTCAAGTTGAACCCCGACGCGGCGTGGGGCGCCCGTACCCAGAACATCCAGGTGCTCGGCCGCGCCCAGGGCGCGACCGGCTTCACCTCGCTCAAGGCGCGCGCCGACTACAGCTTCAACCCGGCGACGAACCAGAACTCGGTACGGATCCCGGTCACCGGGCGCGTCGCCGACCTGCAGCTCCAGATCTTCTCCAACACCGGCGCACAGGGCGGCCAGGTCGCCGAACTCCAGGTCATCGGGGTGCCCGCGCCCAACCCGGACCTGACCGTCACGGCGCTCTCGTGGTCCCCCACCGCCCCGGTGGAGACCGACGCGACCACCGTGAGCGCGTCGGTGCGCAACATCGGCACGGCCGCTTCCGGCCCGACGACCGTCAACGTCAGCATCGGCGGCACGGTCGCCGGCAGCGCCTCCGTGGGCGCTCTCGCGGCAGGCGCCTCACAGACCGTCCAGGTCGCCGCGGGCAAGCGCGCCGAGGGCAGCTACCGGGTGACGGCGGTGGTGGACCCGACCGACACGGTCGTCGAGCAGGACAACGACAACAACAGCTTCACCGCGGCCGGTTCACTGGTCGTGGGACAGGCCCCCGGGCCCGACCTGCAGGTGCTGAGCGTCAGCTCGACGCCGCAGAACCCCGCCGTCGGGGCCTCGGTCAGCTTCACCGTGGCCGTGCAGAACCGCGGCACGACCGCCTCCGGCGCCACCACGGTCACCAGGGTGGCGGTGGGCGGTACGACGCTGAACACCAACACCGCGTCGATCGCGGCCGGCGCGACAACGAACGTGAGCGTCAACGGGAGTTGGACCGCCACCAGCGGCGGCGCCAACATCGTGGCCACCGCCGACGCGACGAACGTCGTGACGGAGACCAACGAGACCAACAACTCGTTCTCCCGCTCGATCGTGGTCGGGCGCGGGGCCGCGGTCCCGTACGTCGAGTACGAGGCCGAGGCCGGCCGGTACCAGGGCACCCTGGTGGAGGCCGACGCCGTACGCACCTTCGGGCACACCAACTTCGGCTCCGAGTCCTCCGGCCGTAAGTCGGTACGCCTCAACAGCACAGGCCAGTTCGTGGAGTTCACGTCCACCAACCCGGCGAACTCGATCGTCGTACGCAACTCGATCCCCGACGCCCCGAACGGCGGCGGCACCGAGGCGACGATCAGCCTGTACGCCAACGACACCTTCGTGAAGAAGCTGAACCTCTCCTCGAAGCACAGCTGGCTGTACGGCAACACGGACGGCCCCGAGGCCCTGACCAACACGCCGCAGGCCGACGCCCGTCGGCTGTTCGACGAGGCCAACTCCCTGCTGTCCACGACCTATCCGGCGGGCACCAAGTTCAAGCTCCAGCGCGACGCCGGTGACAGCGCCTCCTTCTACTACATCGACCTGATCGATCTGGAGCAGGTGGCGGCTCCGGCGGCCAAGCCGGCCGAGTGCACCTCGATCACGGACTACGGCGCGGTGCCGGGCGACGGGATCGACGACACGACCGCCATCCAGTCGGCCGTCACGGCCGACCAGAACGGCACCATCGCGTGCGTCTGGATCCCGGCGGGCCAGTGGCGTCAGGAGAAGAAGATCCTGACCGACGACCCGCTGAACCAGGGGCAGTTCAACCAGATCGGCATCAAGAACGTCACCATCCGCGGCGCGGGTATGTGGCACTCACAGCTCTACACCCTGACCGAGCCGCAGAACGCGGGCGGGATCAACCACCCGCACGAGGGCAACTTCGGCTTCGACATCGACGACAACACGAAGATCTCCGACATCGCCATCTTCGGCTCCGGCCGGATCCGCGGCGGTGACGGCAACGCCGAGGGCGGCGTCGGTCTGAACGGCCGGTTCGGCAAGAACACCAAGATCTCCAACGTGTGGATCGAGCACGCCAACGTGGGTGCCTGGGTCGGCCGCGACTACGACAACATCCCGTCCCTCTGGGGCCCCGCCGACGGCCTCGAATTCACCGGCATGCGGATCCGCAACACGTACGCGGACGGCATCAACTTCACCAACGGCACGCGGAACTCCAAGGTGTTCAACTCCTCGTTCCGCACCACCGGCGACGACTCCCTGGCGGTCTGGGCCAACCGGTACGTCAAGGACACGTCGGTCGACGTCGCGCACGACAACTCGTTCACCAACAACACGATCCAACTGCCCTGGCGCGCGACCGGCATCGCGGTCTACGGCGGCTACGGCAACAAGATCGAGAACAACATCGTCTCCGACACGGCGAACTACCCGGGCATCATGCTGGCGACCGACCACGACCCCCTGCCCTTCTCCGGGCAGACCCTGATCGCCAACAACGCGCTCCACCGCACGGGCGGTGCCTTCTGGAACGAGGACCAGGAGTTCGGTGCGATCACCCTGTTCGCGGCGAGCCGGGACATCCCCGGCGTCACGATCAGGGACACCGACATCTACGACTCGACGTACGACGGCATCCAGTTCAAGACGGGCGGCGGCACCATGCCGGGCGTCGTGATCAACAACGTCAAGATCGACAAATCCAACAACGGCGCCGGCATCCTGGCGATGAGCGGCGCCCGCGGCAGCGCGGCCCTGACGAACGTGACCATCACCGACTCGGCGGACGGCGACATCGTCACCCAGCCGGGCTCGGGCTTCGTGATCACGGGCGGCCCGGCGGCGGCCCGCGCCCCGAGCAAACTGACGGGCGGTGGCCGACGCTAACCACGCCGTAGAGCGAGGACAGGTGCGGATCGGACTCACCCCCGATCCGCACCTGTTCGCGTGAAACAGGCATTCAGCCACGGGAGTGGGCGGCGGCGTTCGCCGCGGCGCCGAGCGCGTCGAGGAGGGCTTCGGTGGCCGCCGCGGGACGACGGCGGGCGCTGACGGCCGCGGACAGCCGCCACGTCAGCTCCGGTCCGTCGAGAGGAATCACGCACAGGTCGTCGCCGGTGCCCGCCGCCGAGGCGGGCATCAGCGTCGTACCGAAACCGCCGCCGACGAGCTTGGCCATCAGCCCGTAGTCGGCGACCTCGGTCGCCGCCCGCGCCGGGCCGAGCACCCGGTCCACGGTGTGCCGCATTCCCCAGCCCGGTGGGAAACGCAGGATCGACTCGTCCGCCAGGTCGGACGGCGTGATCGTGGCGTGCCCGGCCAGTGGGTGGTCCGCACGGCACGCGAACACCAACGGCTCCTCGATCAGCGGTCTGAACACGATCCCGTCGGGCGGCCGCTCGTCACCGACCGTCAGCGCGATGTCCAGCGAACCGTCCAGGATCGCCCGCAGGTTGCCCGTGGAGCCCTCCGACGACTGGCGCAACTGGACAACGACCTCCGGATGGCGCGTCCGTAGGCCGGTGAGCACCGTGGCGAGGTCGAGCGGTCCGGTGCTGAACGTGCTGCCGAGCACGACCGTCCCCCGCACCCGGCCCGACACGGCGTGGACCTCGTCCCGCGCGCCGCGCACGGCGTCCAGCACACGCTGCGCGGCGGTACGCAGAGCCTCGCCGTGCTCGGTCACGGCGACGGGCGTGACCGAGCGGTCGAACAGCGCCACGCCCAAGTCCCGCTCCAGCCGGGCGATCGCGCTGGACATCGCGGACTGCACGATGTGCGTCTTGCGGGCCGCGGCGGTGAAGCTCCCGGTCTCGCAGCAGGCGAGGAAGTACTCCAGCTCACGGATCTCCATGGCGTGAGTCTAGGGAGAGTCATCGCTCGGATCGATGGGGCCCAACACTTGTGATCGTTGGACACGATGAGCCGGCCTGGCGGACGCTTGGTACGCCGCCCTACGGGGCGCAGGCGGGCGAACGGCCCGCCGTACGCGGTCGGACCCCTGGACCTCGGCCGCCCCGCCGGGTCCTGGGGCCTGCCGCCCATGTCGCCCTCGCCGCCGGGGAACGTACGGCGCCCCGACCCTGACACGGCGGAACTCCCGGCCCGATCCGGGCAGGGCCGGACCGATCCGGGCAGGGCCGAGCCGGGCGGGGAGTCAGCGCGGCACCGGTCAGGGTCAGCGCGGCGCCAGGTCCGGACGCTGGTCCGGTTCCGGGACGCCGAGGACGTCGTCGACGGTCAGATAACGGCCGGAGAGGTGGTCGGCGGTGCCGGCGGCAAGTGCGGCGACCGCCCGGACAGCACGCTCGACCGAGGTGCCCCGCCCTTCACCGAGCTGCCTCAGCAGCCAGTCACGTCTGCGTGCGTGCCAGGACGTGGCCAGGGCGTCGTCGGTGACGGCCGCGGTGGTCAGTCCGGTCGGCACGATGCCGGGATGCAGGCTGAAGGTGCTGACGCCGTGTTCCCTCGCCTCGTAACCGATGTTCTCCATGCACTTGATGCCCGCCGCCTTCGAGACCGAGTAGGCGGAGAGCGTGGGCCAGCGGCTCTGTCCGGCCGCGCTGCTGATGCTGACGATGCGTCCGCCGCTCTGCCCGACCATGAAGGGCAGCACGGCGTGAGCCGCCGCGGCGGTGCTCATCACGTTGACGCGTACCGTCTCCCACCAGTCGTCGAGCGGCACCTCCCAGAACGGGCCGACCGGGCCCTCCACCCCGGCGTTGTCGATCAGCACGTCGATCCGGCCGAATGCCTCGACCGTGCGCCGCGCGACGGCGCCGGCCGCCGACGGATCGGTGATGTCCGCCGGGAGCGGCAGCGCCTCACCGCCGGCGGCCCGTAGTTCGTCGGCGAGCTTCGCCACGGCCTCCGTGGTGCGGGCGGTCAGGGTCAGGCGTGCCCCGTCGGCGGCGAGCGCGGTGGCGATGGCGCTGCCGAGGCCGCCGGTCGCTCCGGTGAGCAGGACGACAGGACGATCGGACGGTGTCACGGCGGCTCAGCCTTCCTTGACCACGGTGGTGGTGGCGACGGGCCCGCGCAGCGCGGCCCGGTCGAGCTTTCCGGTGGCGGAGACGGGCAGCCTCCGGACGAACTCCATGGTCCGGGGCACCTTGTAGCGGGCGAGCCGGCTGAGGCAGTGCTCGCGCAACTCCCCCACGGACACGGCCGGGCTCCCGGGAGCCGCGACCACGACGGCGTGCGGCACCTCCTCGCCGCGCTCGGGGTCGGCGCGGCCGACCACTGCCACGTCGGCGACGCCGGGGTGTTCCCGCAGCGCCGCCTCGACCTCGGCGGGGTGGACGTTGTAGCCGCGCGTGATGATCACGTCCTTGATCCGCCCGGTCAGCGTGACGCAGCCGTGCTCGTCCCGGACCGCCAGGTCGCCGGTGCGCAGCCAGCCCTGCTCGTCGCAGACCGGCACGACGCCCCCGGCGTCGGTGCGGTGGCCGGGAGTGACCTGCGGTCCTCGTACCCACAGTTCGCCGGCCGTGCCCGGCTCCGCGATCGCGCCGTCCGTGGTCGTACCGTCCCTGCCGACGGCGACCAGCCGGGTACGCAGCCCCGGCACCGGGACGCCCGCGCTGCCCCGGCAGGTCCCGGGGAACGGGCCCAGCCCGGGGCCGGCCAGTTCGGTCATGCCCCAGCTCTCCAGCAACGGCACCCCGGTCCGCCGCTCCCAGGAGCGGCGCAGGTCGGCCGGTGCCTGCTGCCCCGCGGACAGACAGCGGCGGAGTCGGCCTCCGGAGACGGCGGGAGCGTCGGCGGTGAGCAGCCGCGCGTAGAGGGCGGGGACACCTTCCAGGACGGTGGCCCGACGACGGGTCAGTCTGGCGGCCCAGCGCCGCGGGTCGAAGGCTTCGGGGACGGCGATCAGCGCGGCCCCCGCGAGGAGGGTGGCGGCGGCCACCAGGTGGCCGTAGGTGTGCGCCAGCGGGATGGGCAGTGCCACCACGTCGTTCGCGGTGCGGTGCAGATCGCGCCAGTAGCCGGTGGTGAGGTGCAGTGCCTGCTCGGTCTGCACCAGCGCCTTGGGGCTGCCGGTGGTCCCGGAGGTGTGCATCACCAGGCAGGGCGTCCGCGGTCCGCGGTCCACGCACTGCCAGGACGCGTCCACGGCGGGGGCGTCGGGCGCGGCGTCGGCATCGGGCGGGACCGGGCCGATCGTCCGTACCCGCGGCGGGGCCGGACTCAGCCCGGCCACCAACTCCCGTACCTCCGGCTCGCGTTCCGGAGAGCACAGCACCAGCCGGGGCCTGGTGTGTTCCAGGACGCGGCTGATCTCGGCGCCGGTCAGGGCGGGATTCAGCGGAGCGGCCACCATGTCCGCCTTGAGCACCGCCAGATACGCGGCCAGCCAGGGGGCGCCGTTGGGCAGCAGCAGTGCCGCGCACTGCCGCTCGTCCCGCGCCGGCCGGACGGGCGGCCGGGCCGGTGACGGGGCCAGCGACCGGGCCAGGACCGAGGACCACCGGTCGAGATCGGCGTACGAACGGGTGACGTCGTCCTCGATGACGGCAGGGCGGCCACCGCCGTCGGCCACGGCCGACAGCAGGGCCGTTCGGAACACGCTCATGCCGGATGTCCTTGCGAGAAGTGGGGAACACGGATGTCGGCCGGAACGACCTGGGGGCTGAACAGTTCCTCGACGTGCACCAGCGGGCCGGTGGCGGCGTGCAGGGTGTACGCCTTGCCGGCGCACGGGTCGCCGCCGCGCCAGCGCCGCCGGCCGACCCAGTGGACCCGCCGCTGCAGCACGACCCCGGCGTCGGCCAGGGCGAACCCCAGTGGCCGCCCCTTGTCGCCCGCGACCTGGTCCACCCGCGGGTCCACTCCCAGCCGCGCCACCACCACGTTGTCGGACACCAGGGTGCCGCACGCCAGAACCAGCCCGGTGTGCCGCACCAGGCACCGCTCCCCGCCCGAGAGCCGCAACAACTCGCGCGCTCCCGGGTCGATCAGGTCGGCGGCGACCTCCCGCAACGACCAGACCTGGGCCCGCAATTGGCCGTCCGAGGCCGCTTGCAGCAGTGGTGTGGTGAGACCTTCGCTGACCAGCAGTATCCGGGTGACCGGGGAGAGGAACTGAGTCACCCGCGTATGGAGGCCGGAAGGGTGGGGCGCATGCAGGTGGGGCCTCTTCGGCGCCTGCGCAGATGACACAACTACCTCGGCGATGAAGAAGAAACGTAAAGTCACTTACTGCGACCGGGAGAGCACTTTACGCGACGGCCGTTTCCGTCCAACTCACCCGGTGGGCCATCCGGGTGAGGCGGCGTCAGCACGAGTCGGTCGGCGGGGGGAGAGTGGCGGCCGCGCTCAAGTTCCGCGGGCTCGCTGCCGAAAGCGGGGGTATGTCATACGCGTATTCCCGCCGCACGCTGCTCGCCGGCGCGGTGTCGCTGGGTGCGGGCGGAACAGCACTGCCGGGTCCGTCGTCCGCCGGGGCGGCGGAACGAGTGGTGGGGCAGCGGCGGTTGGGCGAGCGGCTGGTGGAACTGACCTTCGATTCCCCGGCCCTGGGCGCACTCGCCACCGTGGCCTTGCTGACCCCACGTGGCTGGGACCGGCGCCGGCCCGGGGACCGCTGGCCCACCCTCTATCTGCTGGCAGGTGGCGACGGCGACCAGTCGACATGGACGACACTGTTCCGGGTGCAGGACCTGCCCGAGCTGCGTGATGTCCTGGTCGTCATGCCGGGTATGCCGCTGTTCGGGTTCTGGACCGACTGGTGGAACCACGGCGACGACGGCCCGCCCCGGGTACGGACGTACTTCCTGCGTGAAGTACTGCCGCTGATGGAGCGGGAGTACGGCGCCGGGCCCCGGCGAGCCGCGGCCGGGGAGTCCCAGGGCGGCTTCGGCGCCCTCGGCATGGCCGCCCGGATCCCTGGCTTGTTCGGCGCCGTCGCCTCGTTCGGCGCCCCGGTGCACCCCGTCCGCCACCCGGAGATGTGGCTGTCCGGCGCCAAGTTCGTCGGCATCGACGGCTACCAGGTCTTCGGCGATCCGTGGAAGCAATGGCAGGTCTGGCTGGACTGGGATCCCTACCACCACGCCGAGGGCCTGCGCCGTACCCCGGTGTATCTGGCCTCCGGCGACGGCACCCCGGGCCCCCTCGACGGACCGGACCCCGACCCCCACATCCCCGGCACCGAGAAGTGGGCCGCTCTGGCCGATCCGGGCGTCGTCTCCCTCACCGAAGCGGTGTGCGCCGACGAAGCACGGCTGCTCGCGAGGCGCCTCACCTCCCTCAACGCCCCTGTCACCACGCACTTCTACCCCGGCACCCACAGCGGCACCTACGGCCACCGCGAACTGCGCCACGCACTGCCCATGCTGCTGAAGGCAACCGCGCCCCCCGGTCGTTGAGGGAGCACGAGCGACCGGCAGCCGGGCGGGCCGCCGGTCGTCCGTGATCACCCGGCGATCGGCTCAGGAGTGTTCGCCGCCGGGGACGTCCTGCTGCTCCTCGGCGTGGCCGGCCCCGGTGCCGGCCGGCGGGGCGGTGAGGTGTTCCAGGGTGCCGGTCAGCCGCAGGACGCGTTCCAGGGAGGCCGGCCGCCCGTCCAGGTGCAGCCGCATCCCGGCCGCGCCGGTGGCCCGGTGGACCGCCAGCAGCGTGGCCAGGCCCATCGAGTCGCAGGTGCCCAACCGGGAACAGTCCAGGCGCAGTTGGCGAATACCGGTGTGGCGGGCCAACTGCCGGTGCGTCTCGTCGATGAGCCGCTGGGAGCTTTCGTAGTCGAGGTCGCCCTCGATGCCGACGCACACGGTGTGCTCATCGGCCAGCGAGACGGTCAGCAGCAGGCCGGCGGGCGGAATCGTCGTCATCGGAGCACTCCTGATCCGGATTGTGCGGCGTGAACGGCGGTGCCGTTCAGCGCCTTTCGGGCGTGATTGATCAGACGGACGGCCCGGGGAAACTCCTTCAATTCCGTCCCGAGGACGTCCAGGGTGGGTGGCAGGGAAGCCGCGGGGACACCTCGGGCGGTGAGGACGCCCGCAGTCCAGGTCATGAAACGGGTGAAAAGATCCTCGCGGTCCAGGTAGAGCGCGACCACGAGGAAGTCGACGATGTGGCCGAGATCCTCCACGGTGTGCCGGCGCCGACGTTCGGAGTAGGACCGTACGGCGGGGAAACGATCCTCCAGTGCGGCGAGGACGACTCGTACGAGGCGGCCGCTGTCCCGCGACACCATCGTGTACTCCTGATCCGCGAGATGCGGCAGGTCGTCGATGGGCTGATGGAGGGTGAACGCCCGTTTCAACGGACCGCGCGCCAGCAGGTCGGCCGCGGCGCGGCCGTCCGGCGCCCACGCGTCCGCGCCCAGCAGCCGGGCATAGCGCCCGTCGTCACCGAAGGCCGCGCCGCCGACCAGCACGGGGACGCCCACCGCCCGGCAGGCGGTGATGGCGATGTGCGCGGTGGGCAGCCGGGTCGCGAGTGAACCGGACAGGGCCACGGCGTCCGGGCCCGTACGGTGCACATGGCCGATCAGGTGCGGGGTGGGCACCTGGGCACCGAGGTAGTCGACGTGCCAGCCGCGCAGCCGCAGCACCTCGGCGAGCAGCCGGGCGGGCAGCGCGTGCCACTCACCGTCCACACAGGCGACGGTGATACGTCCGGGCCGGTCCAGGGGCGGGAGCGGGACGTGGTGCGCCGAGAGGGCCGCGACCATCCGGTCGTTGATGGCCGTCGCCGCGTGCTCCGCCGCCACGCTCATCCGGTTCGCGGCCCACTCCTCGCCCACCTCGCGCTGGACGGTGCCTATGACGTCGATCAGGAGGGACTCGTCGTCGGCGCCCGCGTCACGGGCGCCGAGGACGACGCCGTACGCCGCGTACTCGTCGCCGCACGACACCGCCTCCCACAACTTCCTGGCCGTGTCGCGGAGTTCGGCCTCGCCGAACGGGGGCGGACCGGCCGGTGCGGGGTGTGCCGGGGACGTACTCATGCGGTGAACCTGCCCGGCCCGCGTCCACCTACCGCGCTGAGGTGGTTGTTGCGCGGGGCGGTGATCGCGACCACGGCCATGTCGTCGTGCCGTCCACCGCGAACCCACTCGGAGGCCAGCATCTGGACATGCTCCACCACCGCTTCGGCCGGCATCCCCGCACATTCGGACAGGGCACTGTGCAGGCGCTCCTCGCCGTACAGGTCACCGCCGAGCGGGCCGCCCTTGGCCTCGGTGATGCCGTCCGTGAACAGCACGCACGTCTCACCCGGCGCGAGGCTGGCCTCCACCGTGACGGCCGTCACCTCCGGCAACGCGCCCACCAGGGTGCCGCGGGTGTGTGCCTCCTCGACATGTCCGTCGGCGCGCACGATCAGCGGGGCCGGGTGGCCGGCGCTGGTCAGCCGCAGCCGCACCCTGCCGGCATGGCGTACGGCCGAGGCGAGGACGAGGGTCGCGAAGCGGGTGTGGTGCGAGTTGAGCAGGGCGCCGTTGAGCAGACTGAGCACCCGCTGATGGTCGTCGGCCATCGGCAGCAGCGCGTGAAGCGTGTTGCGGATCTTGCCGGTGAGAACGGCGGCCTCCAGACCCTTGCCGCACACGTCACCGAGGATGACAAGGGACTCCTGGCCCTCCGCGTCGGCGGGCGCGGGGTGGACATCGTAGAAGTCACCGCCGACACGATCGCTCTCGGCAGCGGGCCGGTAGGCGCCGGCGAACTCCACACCGGACACGTCGTGCAGCACCGGCGGCAGCAGCTCACGCATCAGTGTCTCGGTGATCGAACTCTGCTCCGCGTACAGCTTGGCCGCGGAGAGCGCGGCCCCCGCGCGGGCGGCGAACAGCCGGGCGAAGACCTCCTCGTTCTCGGTGAACGGCGCCTCGCCCGCGCGCCGCATCAGCACCAGGGCGCCGGCGGGCACGCCATGGCCGGGCAGTGGGGTCACCACCACGGAGCCGACCGTGCCGAAGTCCTCGGGAACCATCCAGGCAGGCGTGGCGGCGGGGTCGATCCAGCGTGACGGCACCGGCGGAAATCCCTGGAGAGCCTCCAGGAGACCGGGTACGAGATCGGGCTCGACGCCTACCTGCCGGCGCACCGGCTCACCGTCGCGCGTACACAGGACCATCGCCAACCCGCGACGGGCGGGCTGGTCGATCACCACGGCGGCGTCGGCGAGGTGCCCGGCGGCGAGCCTCGCCGTCGTCATGGTGCAACGGTCCAGATTGAGCGACGACAGAAGCGCGTTCGACGCGTCCCCCAGAAAGGCGGTCCGTTCGCGCTCCATGCGCAGCGCCCTACGGGCCAGCAGGTGATCGGTGTCGTCCACCAGCCACCACACGACCTCGCCGGTCTCCTCATGGGTGGGGTGCGCCTCGAAACTGCGCTCGCCGATCTCACCGCGGACGGCGCGACCGGCGGACGACGCCTCCCCGGCCGGCAGCGCGACATCACGGCCCCCCACCGGCACGGCGAACAGCGCCTGATGCGCGGCGGCCAGCCACTCGGGCGCCGCGTCGGTCACCTTCGCCCCCGGCCGTGCGTGTGGGAGCAAGGCCGAGGCGGTGTCGTTGAGAAAGCGCACGACTCCGTGCTCGTCCGCGACGAGCACCGGATACGGCGCCACACGGAGAACGGGTCTCTTCATGCCACCACCTGTCTCGGTCGGTTGTTCCGCGGAAGTCGGCCCCCGCCCTTGAGGTCCGCTGCGCGGCCTCCTCGTCTCTTTCCTTTCGTCTCGACACCAGAACGGTTGCCCTCCGAAAGCCGTCCCGCACCTCCGACTTTGCCGACAATCACCATCAAATCCGTCGAAAGCGCTGCCGGAACGGCTAATGCGAGTAACCGAGACATACAGCCCAATCCGGAGCCCCGCGCGGAGTTCGAGGAGGCCGGGGCGATCAGATGGTCAACGTGATCCCGTACCTGGTGAGCCAGGTGTTGAGCGCCAGGACGAGGTCGCTCGCGTTGCGCAGGACGGACCCGGGTGCGTGGGTGGTCAGTTGGTGGGCGGCGGGGAGGTCGAGCAAGGGGCGGACGGGGGCGTGCCGGTCGGTGAGCAGGTCCTTCATCTCCCGGCGGAGGGAGTCGGTGTAGCGGGGGTCCTGCGTGGAGGGGTAGGGGCTCTTGACGCGGTGGGTGACGGAGTCGGGCAGGACGTCGCCGACTGCCGCGCGCAGCAGTGATTTCTCCCGGCCGTCGAAGGTCTTCATGGCCCACGGTGTGTTGAAGACGTACTGGACGAGCCGGTGGTCGCAGAAGGGGACGCGGACCTCCAGGCCGGTGGCCATGCTGGCGCGGTCCTTGCGGTCCAGGGCGATCTGCAGGCAGCGGGTCAGGTGCAGATGGCTGACCTCCCGCATCCGCCGCTGGAGGCCGCTCTCTCCCGGCAGGGCGGGGACGTCGGCCAGTGCCTCGCGGTAACAAGCCTCCGTGTATCCGGGAAGGTCGATCGCCCCGAGCAGGGACCGCGAGAGCAGGCTCTCGCGCGCGTCGAGTGCGGGGCGCACGGCGTGGAGCCAGGGGAAGGTGTCGGCGTGGACGGCTTTCTCGTCGTGGAACCAGGGGTAGCCGGCGAAGACTTCGTCGGCGCACTCGCCGGACAGGGCCACCGTCGAGTGTTCACGTACGGCCTTGAACAGCAGGTACAGGGAGGTGTCCATGTCGCCGAACCCCGAGGGGAGGTCGCGCGCGATCAGGACGCGCTCCTGGTTGGCCGGGTCCAGCAACTGCGCGGTGTCCAGGGTGATGTCGCGGTGGTCGGCGCCGACGTGGGCGGCCAGCGCGTGGGCGTAGGGCCGGTCCTGGGTGGGCCGCAGCTCGTCGGGCCGGAAGTTGTCCGCCTGGCCGGCGAAGTCCACGCAGAAGGAGCGCACCGGTCCGCGGCCCGTCGCGGTCAGCGTCCTGGCCGCCAGGGCGGTGATCGCCGAGGAGTCCAGGCCGCCGGACAGCAGGGTTCCCAGCGGGACGTCCGTGACGAGCTGGCGGTCGATGATGTCGTCCAGCAGTTCACGGATCCGGCCGGTGGTCGTGGGCAGGTCGTCGGTGTGCTCGTACGATTCCAGGCCCCAGTAGCGATGTTCGGTACTGCCCGTACGGCGCACGCGCAGGGTGTGGCCGGGGCGCAGTTCGCGCATGCCGCGATAGACGGCGTGCCCGGGGGTCTTGGTCAGCGCCAGCAGTTCGGCCATGCCCTCGGCGTCCACCACCGCGGTCACCTGCGGATGGGCCAGGATCGCCTTGGGTTCGGAGCCGAAGACGACACCGTCGCCGGTCAGGTGGTAGTAGAGCGGTTTGATGCCCAACCGGTCGCGCACCAGGAGAAGTTCCTGTCGGCGTACGTCCCAGAGGGCGAAGGCGTACATGCCGTTCAGCCGCCCCGTGAACGCCTCGCCCCACTGAAGGTAGGCGCGCAGGGCGACCTCGGTGTCGCTGCCGGTACGGAACCGGTGCCCCAGGCCGGTCAACTCGGCCCGCAGCTCACGGTAGTTGTAGATCTCGCCGCTGTAGGTGGTGACAAGGAGCGGGTGCCCGTCGCTGTCCACCTTCATGGGCTGGGCGCCGCCCGCGATGTCGATCACGGCCAGCCGGCGGTGGCCGAGAGCGGCATGGGTGTCCAGCCACACCCCCTCGTCGTCCGGTCCCCGGCAAGCCATGGTCCCGGTCATCGCGGCCAGCGTGGCGCCCTCGCGGGTCAGGTCACGCCCGTAGGAGATCCATCCGGTGATTCCGCACATGAGGTCGCGCACTCTCCCTTGATGGCCGCGCGTGGGGCTCGGTGTTGAGCGGTTCCGGTGAACCGTCCAGTTCCACACCGGTCTCGACGACCGTGCCCGTTGCCGACAGCCTGCTCCCAGCGTGCGTCACCGGCGAGCGGGCCTCGTCGCCGCGGCCCGCGAACTGACTACCTGGACAACGACCCGCCACCCCTCCGGTCACCGCCTCGTGCCGGTCGGGGTGGCGCGCGTCCGGGCGTCCGGGCGTCCGGGCGGGATGTGGAGCTGGTCGGTCCTGTCGCGTCGTCGATACTGGGGAACCGTCCGCGGACCACGGCCGTGGCGTCCCGTGCTCGTTCCGCGCTCCCGCCGGGGAGAACGGGTGACCTCGTCGTACCGCACACGCTCGGACAAGGAAGGGGCACCGTGACCGAATTGGCGGACCTTGAGGAGCGGGTCGCGCTGATCGATCTGCGTATCGAGCCCATCGCGACGAGGCCGGTGGATCTTACGGACCCCGACTGGGCGCGGAAGGTGGAAGAGGGCCCGCGTCCGCTGGACGAGGCGGGGATCCGCCCGGAGGCCGAGGCGGCGCTGCGGGAGGTGCTGTCCCGTTACGAGGAGGGCGGCGAAGACGTCCGGGCCGCCCTGCGCGCGCTCCTGGCGCGGTGTCACTCGTTCTGCTGGGCCACGACGCTGCCCCTCGAACTCACGGCCAAGGGCTTCCGACAGCGGCTGCTGGAGATGTCCGTCGAGGATCAGGGCCGGGACGCACGGGACTTGATGGTCGCCCTGAACGCTCTGTGCGGGCAGGCACGGGATGCCGGTGTCGACATCGGGCCGCTCCTGCTGGACGTGGCGGAACTCTCCAGTGACGTCGACAGGTACGCGATGGGCTCCACGCGGGACGTTCTGCTCAGAGCGGCCCGGAGGAGACCCGTCGGGCTGTGGTGAACGCCCGGCACCGGAGTAGGTCGGTCCACGCGCTGATCAACCGCCGTCTCTGCCTCGGTGAGGACCGGGCCGCGCCGTACTTCGGTGGTCAGGGGTCAGATCGCCGGCGTCGTCCTGCGACCGGTGGACGCGCGGAGGATCACGGCGAGAGCGACCAGGACGATGCCGAACCAGACGACGCTCGTGACGCCCACATGGTCGGCGAACAGGCCGCCGATGAGGGCGCCCAGGGCTATGCAGGTGTTGTAGGCCATGGTGTTGAGCGACATCGCGGCCTCGAAGGTCTCGGGGGCCGCCGAGAGCGTCATGTTGATCTGGCTGAGCTGGACGACACCGAAGGCGAGGCCCCACAGGATCATGGCGGCGATCACGCCGAAGTCGTACGTGCCGATGGTCAGCAGCATGACGAGTGCGGCGATCATGACCAGGCCGCCCACGATGAAGCTGCCCCGCAGGCTCTTGTCGACGGTCCGGCCGCCGATGAAGTTGCCGATCGCGCCGCCGGTACCGAAGACGATGAGGACGACGGTGATGAAGCCGACGGTGGCGGACGTGCTGTCCTCAAGGTAGGGCCGCACGAACGTGTAGGCACCGAAGTGGCCGAGGACGAAGAACACGACCATGACCAGGACCAGACGCAGCGGCACGTTCCTGACGGGCAGTTCGAAGACCTCGCGGACCGAGACCGTGTTGGCCGACGGGAGCGGCGGGAGCGTGACGGCGACCGCGAGGAACACCAGAGCGCTGAGGCCGGCCCAGATCAGGAAGGTGGTGCGCCAGTCGCCGGCGCTCTCCAGCAGTGTGCCGAGCGGGATGCCGACGACGGTGGCGATCGAGATCCCGGACATCACGACAGCGGCAGCGCGGTTGGCGTGCTTCGCCGGGACGATGCGCATGGCCATGCTGACGCCGATGGCCCAGAAGACGCCGCTGGCGAAGCCCATGATCAGGCGGGTGCCCAGGATCAGCGGGTAGTTCGGGGCGATCGAGGTGATCAGGTTACCGACGGCCAGGACGGCCAGCAGTGTGGTCAGGAGCCGGCGCCGGTTGACGCGCCGGGTCCATGCCACGATGAACGGCACACCGAGACCTGCCGCGAGACCCTGCGCCGTGACCATGAGGCCGACCGAGCCCACGGAGACCCCAAGGCTCGCGCTGAGCGGGGTGAGCAGGCCGATCGGCATCAGTTCGGTGGTGAGGAAGATGAACAGACTGGCGGTGATGGCGGCCACACCCGACCATCCCCGGATCGGGGACACTTGCTTCTGTGGCGTGGTGGGGGAGTTTGTCTCGTCCTGAAGGCTCATGTCGTCTCTCCGGATGTGGTCAGGCGTGGTTCGCGAAATGCCTCACGGCGTCGGCGTCCGACGAGGAGGTCAGGGCGTGGGGAGGTGCGCCCACCGTTATCCACCGCGTTGCTGTTTCAGAGCGGGTTGGTCGGGGAGGTGCGAGAGGTTGGTGCGGGGTGGAGCCGAGGGGGTCCCCTCGGACTCCGGTCCGGGTGGGCGCGGCTGACCGAGCACAACGGCCAGGAAGATGACGGCCATGCCGACGATCTGAAGGGCCGACAGCGTCTGGTCCTTGACGAGGTAGCCCAGCAGGGTCGCCACGACCGGGCTGCCCAGTGCGAGGAAGGAGACCGCCACAGCCGGCAGGCGTTCGATGCCTCGGAACCAGGCGATGTAGCTCAGGATCGCGCCCAGGGTGATGAGGTAGGCGAATCCGATGACGTTGGAGCCGGTGAGACCGTCGGGAAGGTCTTCCAGTGACAGCCAGAACGGCAGCAGGACCAGCCCGCCCGCCGTGAGTTGCCACCCGGTGAACGCGAGAAGGCCGACGCCCTCCGGCCGGCCCCACCGCTTGGTCAGTGTGATGCCCGACGCCATGCACAGCGCTCCGCCAACCGCGGCGAGGAGTCCGGTGGTGTCGAGCGACGCCGTCCCTCTGAAGACGAGCAACGCCACTCCCCCGATGCCCATCGCGCAGGCCAGGGCGTGGACGGGTCTGATCCTCTCGCCGAGGAAGAGGGCGGCGAGGATGATCACGAGCATGGGCTGCGCGGACATGACCATGGCTGCGATGCCGCCGGGCAGTCGGTATGCCGCGACGAAGAGCAGGAAGTTGAAGGCGCCGATGTTCAGCACGCCCAGCACCAGCGCGCGCCACCACCAGCTGCCGACGGGAAGTTTCCGGCCGAGGGCCAGCAGCACCAGGCCGCCGGGCAGGGCCCGCATGGTGGTCGCCAGGAGCGGCCGGTCCGGAGGGAGCAGCTCGGTCGTCACCAGGTAGGTGCTGCCCCAGACCGCCGGAGCCAGGCCGGTCAGGGCCACCGTGAGCACCTTCTGTCTGTTCTTCATCTCGCCTCACGTCCCGCGGGAATCACCGTGGCTCCTGACATCCGTCCGGCCTGCTCAGTCGAAGATCGGGTCGCGGTCGCGGCCACGCTTCAGCTCGAAGAAGCCGTCCGTGCCCGCCACGGCCAGCACGCCGTCCCAGAGGGTTCCGGCCGCCTCGGCACGGGGAGCGGGGGTGAGTACGGGACCGAAGAACGCCAGCGGCTTCCCCTCCGGGCCGGGCACGTGGATCACGGGGGTGCCGACCTCGGAACCGACCGGGTCCATCCCCTCGTGGTGCTCGGCCCGGAGCGGCTCGTCCCAGGAGGTGTCCTCCGCGGCCTCGATGAGGTCGGCGGGCAGGCCCGCCTCCTTCAGCGCGGCACGGATCATGTCGTGGCCGAGCCCGGCTTTCTGGTGGTGGATCAGACGGCCCATGACGTTGTAGAGGGGGCGCAGCACCTCGTTGCCATGCCGCCGCTGTGCCGCGACGCACACGCGCGCGCAGGCCCAGCCGTCGATCATGCCCTGGCGGTACGTCTCCGGGACCTCGCGGCCCTCGTTGAGGACCGACAGGCTCATGATGTGGAAGCGGGTTTTCACTGGTCTGACCTGCTCCACCTCCAGCATCCAGCGTGAGGTGATCCACGCCCAGGGGCAGCGGGGGTCCACCCAGATGTCGGCGACGGTCGTCTCGGAACGCGGTGGCGTGGTGGTCATGGCGGTCGCTCGTCCTTTCGGTGTCACGGGCGCGATGGCGCGTGCGGGCATGCCTCGGCGCTGTGCGCCCAGGTGCGGGAGATGGTCGAGGAGCAGCTTCCGGGCATGCCGGACAGGCTCCGATCGGGGGCCGCCCGGCGGAGTCGGCTCGATCGAGGACGATCCCGCCGTGCGGTCGTCATCAGTGTCGGGCCGGGGAGATCAATGAGTCCAACACATGCTTGTCACGCGATGGATCTCGTATCACGATGGATCCATGGAGCTCCAGCAGATGCGGTACGTGATCGCCGTGGCCGAGATGAACAGCTTCACGAGGGCTGCCCAACGCTGCCACGTGGTCCAGTCCGCACTCAGCCACCAGATCGCGCGCCTGGAGAAGGAGTTGGGTGCGAGGCTCTTCGAACGCACCAGCCGCCGGGTGCGATTGACCCCGGCGGGCGCGGCTTTTCTGCCCGCCGCCCGCCAGTGCCTCGACGCGGCGGAGCGGGTCGCCGCCGAAGTCGCGGCGGCCGTCGGGGAGGTACGCGGACGGCTCGCGGTGGGGCTGATCCCCACCGTGGCCGCCGTGGACGTTCCCGCTGTCCTCAGGGAATTCCACCAGCGCCATCCGAAGGCCCGGATCAGCCTCAGTGTGGGGGCGAGCGACGAGCTGGCCGAGCAGGTCAGGCAGGGCGATATCGAGGTGGCCTTTCTCGGCATCCCGGTCACGGCCCGCCCCCGGGGCGTCATGGCCCGGAAGCTGGCCGAGGAGCGGCTGGTCGCCGTGGTCTCCCCGGATCACCCGCTCGCCGACGAGACCTCGGTCGACCTCCGTCGGCTGTCCTCGGAGGTGTTCGTGGACCTCCCGGCGAAGACCGCCGGCCGGGCCCAGTCCGATCTGGCCTTCACCGCCGCCGGCCTCACCCGCGAGGTCGCCTTCGAGGTGACCAACGCGGACTACCTTGCCCGTCTGGTCTGCGCGGGCCTCGGCGTGGCGCTGCTCCCGCCCTCGTATGCCGAGGGCCTGGCCGGGATGACCACGATCGAGGTCACGGACGCACCGGGCCGCGCCGAGTATGTGATCTGGGCCCGGGAGAACCGCGCCCCGGCGGCCAACGCGTTCCTGGAGCTACTGGGCATCGAGGAGGAGTGAACGCAGGCGCGCGTACGAGCCGGGGCGCTGGATCTCCGTCCCCGCCGACACCGATGGAATGAACAACCGGTCAAACGACGCCGCCGGGCTCCGCCGTCGGGCCTCTGCCGGACAACATCCCGCACACACGAAGAACTCCCAGCCCGGACGAATCCGTGCTGGGAGTTCTGTGAAGTCAACCTGGATAGTCGTGTGAACTACCCGTGGTGTCCGAGGGGGGACTTGAACCCCCACGCCCGATAAAGGGCACTAGCACCTCAAGCTAGCGCGTCTGCCATTCCGCCACCCGGACGAGTGGTCGAACCCCGGCGTTTCCGCCGTGGCGACGTAGTGAACGATACCAGGGCTCCGGGGTGCTCTTCACCCGCATATTCCGTGGTCCGGGGCGTGTGGTCCGGGGCGCGCGGACCTGGTTCCACGGCGCGTGCGCCCCGGCTCGGCCGCGGCTACTCCTTCGGCTCCTGCGAGATTCTGACCATGTTGCCCGAGGGGTCGCGGAACGCGCAGTCGCGTGGGCCCCAGGGCTGGTCGATGGGCTCCTGGAGCACCTCGGCGCCGGAGGCCCTGACCCGTTCGAAGGTGGCGTCGAGATCGTCGGTGCGGAAGACCGCCATGGTCAGGACGCCCTTGGTGAGCAGTTCCTGGAGGGCGTCGCCGTCGGCCTGGGAGCGGCCGGCGTGCGGTTCCGAGAGGACGATCTCAAGGCCGGGCTGGTCCGGGCTGCCGAGGGTGACCCAGCGGAAGCCGCCCGAGGCGACGTCGTTGCGTACTTCGAGGCCCAGCGCGTCACGGTAGAAGGTGAGCGCCTCGTCCGGGTCGTTGACGGTGATGTGGCTGTACTGGAGTGCGATGGTCATGGCACCAACGCTAGGCGGCGGTCTCGCGGCCCGCTTCTCGGATCCTGCTCGGTGCGTCCCTGGTCGGGCGGGTGCGCGCCTTCGCCACGCACGCGGGCATGGCCGTGACGGCGCCGTGCTCGCGGGCGGCGTACGCGCTGGGCGTCTCGCCCAGGATCTCGGTGAAGCGCGAGCTGAACGAGCCCAGCGACGTACAGCCCACGGCCATGCACGCGTCGGTCACGCTCGTGCCCGCGCGCAGCAGCGCCATGGCCCGCTCGATACGGCGGGTCATGAGGTAGCTGTACGGCGTCTCGCCGTACGCCGCGCGGAACTGCCGGGAGAAGTGGGCCGGCGACATCAGCGCGTGGCGGGCCATCGTCGGCACGTCGAGGGGACGCGCGTACTCCCGGTCGATGAGATCCCGTGCCCGCCGCAGGTGCGCGAGGTTGGCGAGATCGTTCTGGTTCATGGTGACGACGCTACACCGGCGCACTGACAGCGCCGCTGACCTGGGGGAATCGGCTGAGGAGGGGTCCGGGCGACCTCAGCCGATTCCGGTTCAGGGCCGTGCCGGGTACACCGTCACGGCATGAGGTGGTAGTCCGGGAAGTTGCCCGGCGGGCGTTCCCCGGCCGGGCCGTTGGTGACCGCCTTCACGAGCAGTTCCCCGCCGACGAAGGCGCCCCGCCAGGAGTGGCCGAAGCCGCCGAACAGTTCGTCGCGGTCGCCTCGTGAGCGCGGCTTGCCGTGGCCGACCTTGAAGGCGCGTATCTGCGGAGACAGGCGCGCGTACGTCTCCGGGTCGTCGGTCGCCAGCGTCGCGGCCAGCGCGCCGTTGGAGGCGTTCATCGCCGCGAGGAGTTCCGCCTCGGTGTCGACCAGGACGATCGTGTCGACCGGGCCGAAGGGCTCCGCGTGGTGCAGCGGCGAGGACGGCGGCGGGTTGAGCAGCGTCACCGGCGCGAGGTACGCGGAGGTGTCCTGGCCGGGCAGGAAGCGCCCGTCCGCGAGCGATCCGTGGTGGATGGGGACCGCGCCGCGGTCGATGGCCTCGGCCACCTGGTCGTCCAGTTCCTTGGCCTTGGCCGCGTTGATGAGCGGGCCGAAGTCCAGTTCGGGCAGCGGGTCGTCGGGGTGCTCGACGGCCAGGGGGTGACCCAGCCGGATGGAGCGTACGGCGGGCAGATAGGCCCCGAGGAAGTCCGCGAACAGCGAGCGCTGGACGACGAAGCGGGGGTACGCGGTGCAGCGCTGCTTGCCGTAGTCGAACAGCTTGGGGATGACGGCGGTGAGCGCGTCCCAGTCGGTGTGGTTCCAGACGCCCCAGGTGT
This sequence comes from Streptomyces sp. NPDC057307, assembly GCF_042667665.1. Lineage (NCBI taxonomy): Bacteria > Bacillati > Actinomycetota > Actinomycetes > Kitasatosporales > Streptomycetaceae > Streptomyces > Streptomyces sp. NPDC057307. The sequence continues at coordinate 34,993 of NZ_JBHUZM010000057.1, forward strand.
TGAGCCCCTCCTGTTCGAGGATGTGGCGCTTGCCGAGGTCGGCGACGGTGGTGGCGATCCGGGCGCCGGTGTCGCGGCCGCCGACGAAGGAGACGCAGCCGATCTCCGGGGAGCGGACCAGCGCCTCGGAGAGTTCCCCGCCGCTGCCGCTGACCAGGGTGATCGGCAGCCCCTCGCGGGCGGCGAGGGCGGAGGCGAGGGTGAGACAGGCGACGCCGCCGTCGGTGGGCGCCTTGGCGATCACCGCGTTGCCGGCCAGGGCCTGCACCAGCATGGCGTGGACCAGGACGGACATCGGGTAGTTCCAGCTGGCGATGTTGGAGACCGGGCCCGGCAGCGGGCTGCGGCCCTCCAGCATGGACTCGACGCCGTCCACGTACCAGCGCACGCCGTCGATGGCGCGGTCGACGTCGGCCTGGGCGAGCCGCCAGGGCTTGCCGATCTCCCAGACGAGGAGGAGGGCGAGGAGTTCACGGTGCTCGGTCAGGGCGTCGAGCGTGGCGCCGACGCGGGCGCGGCGCTCGGCCAGCGGGACATGGCGCCAGGCGCGGTGCTGGTCGAGCGAGGCGCGTACGGCCTGCTGGGCGGCGTCGGCGTCGAGCCGTGGCGGGCCGACGACGGGGCTGCCGTCGACGGGGCTGCAGGCGGGGAGGGTACGTCCGCCGGACTGCCAGGACGCGGACCAGAGGTTGAGGACGTGGTCGTCCCGGAATGCCTCGGGCGCGACGGCGAGGCACTGCTGCCAGGCGTCGGACCAGGCCGTGCCCGGCTTCAGGATGAGGGTGGGTGCCATGGGTCTTCTCCGCTCGTGATGGGGCGGGGCGCGTGAGCGCGGTTCTCGGACGAGGTGCACGGGTCGTCCGGTATGGCGGGGTGGGGCGGTGCCACGGCGTGGAGCGGTGCCGCGGTGTGGTGCGGTGCTGCGGTGTCGTGCGGTGTCGCGGTGTCGTGCGGTGGGCCTGTTGTGCCGGCCGGTTCGTCCTCAAACGCCGGACAAGGCGGGGTGGCCGCCGGACGGGTCCGCGCTCCACCCTCGGGCGCCGGGCAGGCTTGCCGTGCGGGCCGGGCCGCCGAGGGCGGAACGGCGTCGTGCGACGACCGGGGGCACCGGACGTCACCCGTCGGCGGCCGACCACCGAGCGGGCACCCGGCCGGTGACCGATGACGAGGAGAGGCATCTCCCGCCCCGCGACCGGGAACAGAACCGCGCGCCGACGGCCGGCCCGGCGGCGAGCCGTCGCCCGGCGACGGCCGAGGACGGCCGGGCCGGGCCCTGAGGGCTCGCGCCGTCGTGCGGCTCAGGCGCTGATCGCGATCCTGTCGAGTACCAGACGCGCCGTCTCCGAGGGCGTCGAGCCGACACGTACGCCCGCCGCTTCGAGCGCCTGCTTCTTCGCCTCCGCGGTGCCCGACGAGCCGGAGACGATCGCTCCGGCGTGGCCCATCGTCTTGCCCTCGGGCGCGGTGAAGCCGGCGATGTAGCCGACCACCGGCTTCGTCACGTGGTCGGCGATGTACGCCGCCGCCCGCTCCTCCGCGTCGCCGCCGATCTCGCCGATGAGCACGATGAGTTCGGTGTCCGGGTCGGCCTCGAAGGCGGCGAGGGCGTCGATGTGTGTCGTGCCGACGACGGGGTCTCCGCCGATGCCGACCGCCGACGAGAAGCCGATCTCGCGCAGCTCGTACATCAACTGGTACGTGAGCGTGCCCGACTTGGAGACCAGCCCGATCCTGCCGGGCTTGGTGGCGATGTCGGCCGGGATGATGCCGGCGTTGGACTGTCCGGGGCTGATGAGCCCGGGGCAGTTGGGCCCGATGATCCGGGTGGCTGTCTTCTCGGCGTACGCCTGGAAGACGACCGCGTCATGGACGGGGATGCCCTCGGTGATGACGACGGCGAGGCCGATGCCCGCGTCCACCGCCTCCATGACCGCCGCCTTGGCGAACGGCGGTGGCACGAAGACGACGGTGACGTCCGCGCCGGTCGCCGCGATGGCGTCGGCGACGGAGCCGAAGACGGGGACCGCCCGGCCGTCGAAGTCGACGCTCCGGCCCGCCTTGCGGGGGTTGACGCCGCCGACGACGTCGGTGCCGGCCTCCAGCATGCGGCGGGTGTGCTTCATGCCTTCGGCGCCGGTCATGCCCTGGACGAGGACCTTGCTCTCCTTGGTCAGGAAGATCGCCATTGCTTTGCTCCTTATCCGGCGTTCGCGAGTACGGCGGACTGGCGCGCGGCGCCGTCCATGGTCGTGACCTGCTCCACGAGCGGATGCGCACGGTCGGCGAGGATCGCGCGGCCCCGGGCGGCGTTGTTGCCGTCGAGGCGTACGACGAGCGGTTTGGTCAGCCGGACGGTCTCCAGGGCCTGGACGATGCCGTCGGCGACGGCGTCGCAGGCGGTGATCCCGCCGAAGACGTTGACGAACACGGACTTCACGTCGGGGTCGGACAGGATGACGGAGAGTCCGTCGGCCATGATCTGCGCCGAGGCGCCGCCCCCGATGTCGAGGAAGTTGGCGGGGCGGGCCCCGCAGCCGGCGACGACGTCGAGGGTCGACATGACGAGCCCCGCGCCGTTGCCGATGATGCCGACCTCGCCGTCGAGCTTGACGTAGTTGAGGCCCTTGGCGGCCGCCGCGGCCTCCAGCGGGTCGGCGCCCGGGTCCTGCTGGTCGTCGCCCCAACGGCTCTGGCGGAACTGGGCGTTGTCGTCCAGGGTCACTTTTCCGTCAAGTGCGAGGATGCGGCCGTCCGTTGTCCTGACGAGCGGGTTGACCTCGACGAGCAGGGCGTCCTCCCTGACCAGCACCTGCCAGAGGGATTCGAGTACGGGGGCGGTCTCCGGGGGCAGTTGGGCGGCGGCCGCGATCTCCGCCGCCTTGGCCGCCGTGACGCCCTCGGCCGGGTCGACGGGGATCCGTGCCACCGCATCGGGGCGGGTGGCCGCCACCTCCTCGATGTCCATGCCGCCTTCGGCGGACGCGATCGCGAGGAAGGTCCCCGCGGCGCGGTCGAGCACGTAGCTGACGTAGAACTCGGTCTCGATGTCCACCGGTTGGGCCAGCATCACCGTACGGACGGTGTGGCCCTTGATGTCCATCCCGAGGATCTGGCGAGCGGTCAGTTCCGCCGCGGCCGGGTCGGCCGCGAGCTTCACTCCGCCGGCCTTGCCCCGGCCTCCGGTCTTCACCTGTGCCTTGACGACGACCCGGCCGCCGAGCCGTTCGGCCGCGAACGCGGCCTCCCTCGCGAACTCGACGGTTTCGGCCTCCGGCACGGCGATGCCGTACTCCGCGAACAGGTCTCTGGCTTGGTGCTCGTACAGATCCATGCCGGCTCCCACTGCAACAGAAAGGAATGAAAGTGCCGCACGCCCCCTGGACACCACCCGCCGAATGCGGGATAACAAGCTTCATACAGTATTCGTAGACTGTATGCAATCCATCGCGGGAGTACTCGGGCGCACCCACAAGAGCCCCCGGCCTCCCCTACGAAGGGACAAGACAACCTCATGCCCGACGACAGCCAGGAACTCATCTCCGGTGGTCATCTGGTCGCCAAGGCACTCAAGGCAGAAGGTGTCGAGGTCATCTACACACTCTGTGGCGGCCACATCATCGACATCTACGACGGCTGCGTCGACGAGGGCATCGAAGTCGTCGACGTACGCCACGAGCAGGTCGCCGCCCACGCCGCCGACGGTTACGCGCGCATCACCGGCAAGCCCGGCTGCGCCGTCGTCACCGCCGGACCGGGCACGACCGACGCCGTCACCGGTGTCGCCAACGCGTTCCGTGCCGAGTCACCCATGCTGCTCATCGGCGGCCAGGGCGCGCTCACCCAGCACAAGATGGGTTCGCTCCAGGACCTGCCGCACGTGGACATGATGACGCCGATCACCAAGTTCGCGGCCACCGTCCCCGACACGGCCCGCGCGGCCGACATGGTCTCCATGGCCTTCCGCGAGTGCTACAACGGCGCTCCCGGTCCGTCCTTCCTGGAGATTCCGCGCGATGTCCTCGACGCGAAGGTCCCGGTCGACAAAGCACGCGTACCCAAGGCCGGCCAGTACCGGGCCTCGACCCGTTCGGCCGGTGACCCCGCGGCCATCGAGAAGCTCGCCGATCTGCTGGTGCACGCCGAGAAGCCGGCGATCCTGCTCGGCAGCCAGGTGTGGACCACACGGGCCACGGACGACGCCATCGAACTCGTACGGACGCTGAACGTACCCGCGTACATGAACGGCGCGGGGCGAGGCACGCTGCCTCCCGGCGACCCGCACCACTTCCAGCTCTCCCGGCGCTACGCCTTCACCAACGCCGACCTCATCATCATCGTCGGCACCCCCTTCGACTTCCGGATGGGTTACGGCAAGCGGCTCTCGCCCGACGCCACGGTCGTCCAGATCGACCTCGACTACCGCACCGTCGGCAAGAACCGTGACATCGACCTCGGCATCGTCGGCGACGCCGGCCTCGTCCTGAAGTCGGTCACCGAGGCGGCGAGCGGCCGGATCAACGGCGGCTCCGTCAAGCGCAAGGCGTGGCTGGAGGAGCTGCGCGCCGCCGAGCAGACGGCGATCGAGAAGCGGCTGCCGAATCTCAAGAAGGACAGCTCGCCGATCCACCCCTACCGCCTGGTCAGCGAGATCAACGACTTCCTCACCGAGGACTCGATCTACATCGGCGACGGCGGCGACATCGTCACCTTCTCCGGCCAGGTCGTACAGCCCAAGTCGCCGGGCCACTGGATGGACCCGGGCCCGCTCGGCACGCTCGGCGTCGGCATCCCCTTCGTCCTCGCGGCGAAGAAGGCACGGCCGGACAAGGAGGTCGTGGCGCTCTTCGGCGACGGCGCCTTCTCGCTGACCGGCTGGGACTTCGAGACGCTGGTCCGCTACAACCTGCCGTTCGTCGGCATCGTCGGCAACAACTCGTCGATGAACCAGATCCGTTACGGCCAGAAGGCCAAGTACGGCGACGAGCGCGAGCGGGTCGGCAACACCCTCGGCGACGTCCACTACGACAAGTTCGCCCAGATGCTGGGCGGTTACGGCGAAGAGGTCCGGGACCCGGCCGACATCGCGCCCGCCCTCCAGCGGGCCCGCGAGTCCGGACTGCCCTCGCTGATCAACGTCTGGGTCGACCCCGACGCGTACGCCCCCGGAACCATGAACCAGACCATGTACAAGTAAGGGAGGCCATGATGACCCAGGCTGTGGAAGCCCCGGAGAACTCCCCCGACGCCGCGAGCCCGCAGGCCCTGAGCGGTGTCCGTGTCCTCGACATGACGCATGTGCAGTCCGGTCCGTCGGCCACCCAGATCCTGGCCTGGCTCGGCGCGGACGTGGTGAAGGTGGAGGCGCCGACGGGCGACATCACCCGTAAGCAGCTGCGCGACATCCCCGACGTCGACTCGCTGTACTTCACGATGCTCAACTGCAACAAGCGCAGCGTCACGCTCAACACCAAGACCGAGCGCGGCAAGGAGATCCTGACCGAACTCATCCGCCGCTCCGACGTGATGGTCGAGAACTTCGGCCCCGGCGCGGTCGACCGGATGGGATTCACCTGGGAGAAGATCCAGGAGATCAACCCGAAGATCGTGTACGCCTCGATCAAGGGCTTCGGCGAGGGCCCGTACACCAACTTCAAGGCGTACGAGGTCGTCGCCCAGGCGATGGGCGGCTCGATGTCGACCACCGGCTTCGAGGACGGCCCGCCGCTCGCGACGGGCTCGCAGATCGGCGACTCCGGCACCGGGATGCACGCGGTGGCCGCCATCCTGGCCGCGCTCTACCAGCGGACCGCCACCGGGCGCGGGCAGCGTGTGAACGTCGCGATGCAGCACGCGGTGCTCAACCTCTGCCGGGTCAAGCTCCGCGACCAGCAGCGCCTGTCGCACGGCCCGTTGGCCGAGTACCCGAACGAGGACTTCGGCGACGCGGTCCCGCGCTCGGGCAACGCCAGCGGCGGCGGTCAGCCCGGCTGGGCGGTCAAGTGCGCGCCCGGCGGCCCCAACGACTACGTGTACGTGATCGTGCAGCCGGTCGGCTGGAAGCCCGTCAGCGAGCTGATCGGCCGGCCCGAACTGGCCGACGACCCGGACTGGGCGACCCCCGAGGCCCGCCTCACCAAGCTGGGCAAGATGTTCCAGCTCATCGAGGAGTGGACCGCCACGATCCCCAAGTGGGAAGTGCTGGAGAAGCTCAACGCGCACAACATCCCGTGCGGCCCGATCCTCTCCACCAAGGAGATCATCGAGGACGAATCCCTCGCGGCCAACGACATGGTCGTCGAGGTCGCGCATCCGCAGCGCGGGACCTTCACCACGGTCGGGAGCCCGCTGAAGCTCTCCGACTCCCCCGTCACCATCACCGCATCTCCGCTGCTCGGTGAGCACAACGCGGAGGTGTACGTCGGCGAGCTGGGTCTCGGCGACGAGGAACTGCGCCTGTTGAAGACGAACGGAGTCATCTAGTGGCGGACAGCAGTACGTTCAAGCCCGACAAGGACAACGTCGACGCGATCATCAAGGCCGCGCTGGCACAGGGGCGTACCTCCCTCACCGCACCCGAGGGCAAGGCGGTGACGGACGCGTACGGCATCCCGACGCCGGGTGAGGCGCTCGCGGAGTCGGCGGACGACGCCGTGGCCGTGGCGGCCCGGCTGGGATTCCCGGTCGCGATGAAGATCGTCTCGCCGGAGATCCTGCACAAGACGGACGCGGGCGGCGTGCAGATCGGCGTCAAGTCGGCGGCCGAGGTGCGGGCCGCGTTCACCACGATCGTCTCCAACGCCCGGAAGTACGACCCGAAGGCGCGGATCCTCGGCGTCCAGGTGCAGCAGATGGTGCCCGCGGGCACCGAGATCCTGATCGGGACCGTCACCGACCCCACCTTCGGCAAGGTCGTCGCCTTCGGTCTCGGCGGTGTCCTGGTGGAGGTGCTGAAGGACGTCACCTTCCGGCTCGCGCCGGCCACCAAGGACGACGCGCTGTCCATGCTGGACGGCATCCGGGCGGCGGAGATCCTGCGCGGCGTACGGGGCGGCGCGGCCGTCGACCGGGACGCGCTGGCAGATCTCGTGGTGCGGGTCTCGCAGTTGGCGGCCGACTTCCCGAACATCGCGGAGGTGGACCTCAACCCGGTCTTCGCCTCCGAGAACGGGGTCATGGCGGCCGACGTACGGATCCTGCTCACCGACGAGCTGCCGGCCGTACGGCGCACCTACTCGCGCGAGGAGATCCTGATCTCCATGCGCCGGCTCATGGAGCCGCGTTCGGTGGCGGTGATCGGTGCCTCCAACGAGGACGGCAAGATCGGCAATTCGGTCATGCGGAACCTCATCGACGGAGGTTTCGCCGGCGAGATCTACCCGGTCAATCCCAAAGCCGATGACATACTCGGCCGTAAGGCGTACAAGAGCGTGATGGATGTTCCCGGTGAGCCTGATGTGGCGATATTCGCGATTCCCGCGAAGTTCGTCGCCACGGCGCTCACCGAGGTCGGCCGCAAGAACATCCCCAACGCCGTCCTGATCCCCTCCGGTTTCGCCGAGACCGGCGAGCACGAACTCCAGCAGGAGATCGTGACGATCGCCGAGGAGAACGGGATCCGGCTGCTCGGGCCGAACATCTACGGCTACTACTCCACCTGGCAGGACCTCTGCGCCACGTTCTGCACCCCGTACGACGTCAAGGGCGGCGTGGCGCTGACCTCGCAGTCCGGCGGCATCGGGATGGCGATCCTCGGCTTCGCGAGGACCACCAGGACGGGTGTGTCGGCCATCGTCGGACTCGGCAACAAGTCGGACCTCGACGAGGACGACCTGCTGACCTGGTTCGGTGAGGACGACAACACCGACTGCATCGCGATGCACCTGGAGGACCTCAAGGACGGCCGCGCCTTCGTGGCCGCGGCGCGCGCCACCGTACCCAAGAAGCCGGTGGTGGTCCTCAAGGCCGGGCGTACGGCGGCCGGCGCGAAGGCGGCGGGCTCGCACACCGGGGCCCTCGCGGGCGACGACGCGGTGTACGAGGACATCCTGAAGCAGTCCGGCGTCATCAGGGCGCCGGGGCTGAGCGAGATGCTGGAGTACGCGCGCGGGCTGCCCGTACTCCCCACCCCCAAGGGCGACAACGTCGTCATCATCACGGGCGCCGGCGGCTCGGGTGTGCTGCTGTCGGACGCGATCGTGGACAACGGCCTGTCGCTGATGGAGATCCCGCCGGACCTGGACGAGGCGTTCCGCGCCTTCATCCCGCCCTTCGGGGCGGCGGGCAACCCGGTGGACATCACGGGCGGCGAACCGCCGTCGACGTACGAGGCCACGATCCGGCTCGGGTTGGAGGATCCCCGGATCCACTCCCTCGTCCTGGGCTACTGGCACACGATCGTCACCCCGCCGATGGTCTTCGCCGAGCTGACGGCGCGGGTGGTGGCCGAGTTCAGGGAACGCGGCATCGAGAAGCCCGTGGTGGCGTCGCTGGCGGGCGACGTCGAGGTGGAGGCCGCGTGCCAGTACCTCTACGAACGGGGCGTCGTGGCGTACCCGTACACCACGGAGAAGCCGGTCGAGGTGCTCGGCGCGAAGTATCGCTGGGCACGGGCGGCGGGGCTGCTGTGAGGGACGGACAGCGGCTGGGCTCTGTGATCGCCGCACCGATCGCGCGGCTGTGGGGAGGCACCGGATGAGCTGACGGTGCGACCCAGGGGGCCTGTGGATTCCGCTCATCGCAGGCCCCCCGCACGAAGAGAACGGACAGGGGGCGCTGGCCTGACTTCTTCGACGCAAGGGGTTCGATCGACAATGGCGACAACTGACATCTCCGCATCCGTCCCCTTCAGGGAGGTGACGGACCGCAACGGCCGTATCTACCGGATCGGGCAGTCCGACCGGCAGATCATGGGCCGGCCGCGATGGACGATGGTGCTCTTCCCGTGGATCGGCATGATGGGAATCAGCTCCTCGGAGTACGCATTCACCGCGGCCGAGGACACCCTGCACACGGCACACGCATGGAACAGCGGGCACATCTTCTGGCTGATGGGAGTCTGGATCTTCTTCCAGGCGGCCGTGGCCTTCCCCGCGGGGCAGCTCCGTGAGAGCGGCAAGCTGCCCGCCCGCTACGCGATGATGCTCGGCGCGCTCGGCACCGTGCTGGGCTACCTCTCCCTGGCCTACGCGCCGCACGTGATCGTGGCGTACATCGGCTTCGGAATGTTCAGCGGTATCGGCGCGGGTCTGGTCTACGCGACCTGCGTGAACATGGTCGGCAAGTGGTATCCGGAGCGCAAGGGAGGCAAGACCGGTCTCGTCAACGGCGGTTTCGCCTACGGTTCCGTACCGTTCGTGTTCCTGTTCACCTCGTACATGGACCTGAGCAACTACCAGGGCGTGCTCGTCTTCACCGGTCTGGTCTGCTGCGCGATGGTCGCGATCTCCGGCTGGTTCTTCAAGGACCCGCCGAAGTTCTGGTGGCCCGAGGGCGCCGACCCGCTGAAGGTCTCCGACGACCCGAGGATCCGGCGCGCGCTGGAGAAGAACCCGCCGGCCGTCCGGCAGTACACACCGAAGGAAGCGGCACGGGTCCCGGTCCTGTGGATGATGTGGTTCTGCCTGCTCTGCACGGCGGGCATCAACATCTTCGGTATCGCGATGCAGGTGCCGTTCGGTAAGGAAATGGGCTTCGCCGGCGGGATCGTGGCCACGGCCATGTCGCTGAAGGCCATCGTGAACGGCACGGGTCGCGGCGTCATCGGCTGGATATCCGACAAGGTGGGCCGCCGCCAGACACTGATCTTCGTCTGTCTGGTCCTGGGCATGTCGCAGTTCGGCGTGCTGGCTTCGGGATCGATCGGCAACATGCCGCTGTTCCTGATCTGCTCGATGATCTCCGGCTTCGGCGGTGGCGCGATCTTCCCGCTGTTCGCGGCCATGACGGCGGACTACTTCGGCGAGAACAACAACGCGTCGAACTACGGCATGGTCTACAGCTCCAAGCTCATCTCCGGACTCGTCGGTGCCGGTGTGGGTGGAGTCGTGGTGAGCAACTGGGGTTACAACACGGCGTTCATCATCGCCGGTGGTGTCGGACTGTTCTCGGCGTGCCTCGCGACCTTCCTGAAGGCGCCGGGCAGGCCCGACATCAAGAAGATCCAGGCGAATCCCAACCCGATCGGGCGGGAGGACGCCTGAGCGGGTCGGAGAACCGCTGACGCACAGACGGCGGCTCCCCGTACGGCCAACAGCCGTAC